>DATLYB010000341.1:0-5697 GCA_035575215.1 Chitinophagales bacterium | reverse complement strand
TATATGGATAGCAAATTTGACAGCGGTGATATTATTGCTCAGGTGGAGGAACGTATCCGGGATAAAGACACATGGGCAAGCGTAAATAAAAGGCTTCTTAAAAAATCTTCCATTTTATTGAAACGGATACTTCCTGCCGTTCTGGCGGGAGTGAATCCTCGGATCCCGCAAAATGAACAAAAAGCTACAGTTAATTCACGGTTAACCCCCGATTATCCGCTTATTGATTTTAAGCGGATGAACGACCGGACAGTTTTCAACCTCATACGCGCTCAGTGCAAGCCCCTTTCAGGAGCTTATTTGATTAATACAAAAGGGAAAAAAATTTATTTTGATAAATATCTCACCCTTGCTCAGGTTAAAAAATTAAGAATGCGATATGCAAAATAAAACTATCGCCATCCATCAGCCCAATTTCTTCCCCTGGCTGGGTTATTTTTCTAAAATTATTCGTGCCGACCATTTTGTATACCTTGACCATGTCAGGTCCAATACGATTCAAACGCTGATAAAAAGGGTAACAATCATCGTTGCTTCGCAAAGCCAGTGGCTTACCATCCCCTTGAAAAAGGGGCATGCTGATTTCCCGCAGATTAAAGAAATGGAGATTGACAACACAACCCCCTTTTCCCAAAAGCAGTTGAAAACAATAGAGCTGAATTATAAAAAGGCGCCTTACTTTAATGAAGTCATGCAACTTGTTCAAAATTATTATGCGAGCGAAGAAAAGTTGATTGCCGTCAGGAATATTGCTTTCATTGAAGCAGTATGTGCCAAACTCCATATCCATACGCCAAGGATACGAAGCTCAGAACTTGATTGCCGCAGAACATCTAACGAGATGCTGATTGAAATAACCAAGAAACTAGGTGGCAACCGATATATGTGCGGAGGCGGTTCTGCCGATTATCAGGATGATGATAAATTTAAGGAAGCAAACATTGAGGTGGTGTACCAGAATTTTGAACATCCCATCTATCCTCAATTCAACGCGGAAAAATTTATCCCCGGACTTTCGATTATAGATGCATTGATGAACATCGGGTTTAAAGGGGTAAAAGAATTATTGATAAGTACATCAAAATCCGCAATTAACTGATGGAAAAGAAAGCTAAGGGAAGGATTCTGTTCTTCGGACACTCGTTTTATCATAATTGGTATCTGTCGCGTGAATTGCGAAAACTGGGATGGAAAGCTGACCTGGTGAATATTGATTCGAGGCCTGAAAATCAACTATTTTATCATGGGCAGGACATCCAGTTTCAGGACAAGGGAATATTCTGCCGTATTGTATTTTATCTCAAAATATTTTTCTCCTATGACATTTTGCATTTCAGCAATCGGGGTGGTATCGGCTATTTTTGGTTTAACTATTCGCATGCTATATTCAGGTATGTGCCCAAAGCGCTGGATATAAAAATCTTAAAGCTATTCGGAAAAAAAATAGTTTATACCAACAACGGATGCAATGATGGAATGCTGCAAACTACCTGGGGCTCATTTACGCCTTCTCCGTGTGAATGGTGCGTCTGGAAAAAAACTAAGAGAACGGACGTTTGCAGCGATGAAAGGAATAGGAGCTGGGCAGTTTTAAGAAATACACTTGCCGATTGCCAGTTCTTAACAGGCGGATATTTCTACGACTTTAATAACGATAATACCGTCTTGGAAGCCCCGGGAGCTTATTGCTTAGACCATAACTTTTGGAATCCAGATATTCTGATACCTTCAAATTATCGTCTCAATTATCCGAATGATACTGTTAAAATATATCATGCAGTGGGTAATTTTGAGAGTAGGACAAATCTGGAACACAATACCAATATCAAAGCAACTCATATCTACCTGCCCCTGATTGAACGCTATAAAAAAGAAGGATTGAAGGTGGAACTGCTCTTTTTTCACAATGTGCCAAACAAGGAATTACGCTATTACCAGGCACAATGCGATATTGTGGTGGATATGCTCACTTTCGGATGCTTTGGCGCAAATGTTCGTGAAGCGTTGATGCTGGGCAAACCGGTAGTTTGTTACATGAGGCCGGCATTTATTGAAAAAATCAGGCAGCGGCTTCCTGAATATGCTGACGAATTACCTGTAGTCAGTGCAACGCCAGATACCGTGTACGATGTTTTAAAAGAACTCATTTTGAGTCCTGAAAAGCGGAAAGAAATCGGCAGGCGCAGCCGGGAATTTGCCGTGAAATGGCATTCGGCTGAGAATGCTGCAAAAAAAATGGAACAAATCTATTCTTCCCTCCTCAATAAGTAATTTTTCCAGTTTGAACAAAAAGAAAATGAAAATCCTGGTGCTCTACAGAAGTGCCAGCAGGAAGAAACGCAATACCATTGAGGAACATCTTTGGTGCTTTAAAAAATACAGCAGCCAGCATGCCTATCATTATGTTAACGTGCTCACCACCATTCCTGCTTATTTGCAATACGTTCAGTATGACGGAATTATTTTCCATTACACTTTTTGCGGAACCAAAGTGACAGGCATCCCCGGCAAATGGGAAAATCAAATTAAAGGAGCCTCCTCATTAAAAGGTTACAAAGTGGCTATCCCTCAGGATGAATATGACGGCACCGGACGATTATGCGAGTTGTACAGAACTGCCGGAGTGAAGACCGTATTCACCTGTTTTGAAAAAAAAGAAGACTATCTTAAAGCATATCCGCCAGGTGAAACAGGTGTGGAGCATTATATCCCTGTATTTACCGGCTATATAGATGAGGAAAATGCAGCACGGTACGAAACGATGACAAAGCCATACGCTGAACGCCCGATTGACATCGGATACAGAGCACGCAAGCTCCCTTATTACTTCGGAAAACATGGACAACTGAAATATGAAATCTCAGTAGAATTCCAGAAAGTTTTAAAGGGAACCGATTTTGTTTTTGACATCAGTAACACAGGGGATAAATATGAAACCTTTTTGGGTAATAAATGGTATGAGTTCCTTTTATCATGTAAAGCCACGCTGGGGTGCATGGGAGGGTCCAGCCTGCTTGACCGGGATGGCGAGTTTAAGCAATGTGTCAACGACTATATTCAGGCCCATCCTGAAGCATCTTTTAACGAAGTGGAGGAACATTGTTTTAAAGGACATGATTTCAACATTGATGGTTCAGCAATTTCACCGCGGCATTTCGAAGCTGCAATTACGAAAACTCTTCAGGTGCTTGTTGAAGGTAACTACGCAGGTATATTCAAACCTGATGTCCATTTTATTGAGTTAAAAAGAGATTTCAGCAATATCAAAGAGGTGTTGAGTAAGCTGAAAGATGTTGCCTACTGCCAGAATATCATTGACAATACCTACGAGGAGATAGTCAAATCCGGAAAGTACACTTACAGAAGTTTTTCAGAAACGGTCTTATCCCACATTTCAAGATACAAACCTAATATAAACACCAATACATTCCGAAATACGTTTTTTTTTAAACTAATAGGCACCTGGCTCACTATCAGGGAAACAATAATAATGATGCTATTGGCAGGCATTGGTCCTTTGCTTGAAGAGTTATACAAAACTAACTTAGCAAATAAAATACGAAAAAATAAGAGATTGTATCAATTTCTATCCCGTTATCTTCCTTAACTTCAGCCTATGTGCGGAATTGCCGGCATCCTTAACCTGAAGAAGCTCAGCTTCCCGGAATTGAATCATCACCTCGATGTGATGAATAAGATTCAGTCCCACCGCGGTCCGGATGATGAACGCACATGGATACATGAACGCCAGTTCGTTGGTTTTGCCCACCGAAGGCTTAGCATCATTGATCTTTCCACCGGAGAGCAGCCGATGACTGACTCAAAAGGTAACTGGCTGATTTTGAACGGAGAGATTTATAATTTCTTGGAGCTGAAAGAAGAGCTGAAGAGTTTTTATTCCTTCAAAACCACATCTGACACGGAGGTGGTGCTGGCTGCTTATCACCGCTGGGGCAGCGAATGCGTTACCCGCTTGCGGGGCATGTTTGCTTTTGCGCTCTGGGATGAAACCACCCAATCCTTGTTTTGCGCCCGCGACCGTTTCGGAATCAAGCCCTTTTATTATACCATTCAGAACGGTTGCTTTTATTTCGCTTCGGAAGTGAAAGCCCTCCTCCCCTTCATTAAAGACGTTGCAGTTAACTCCGATGCGCTTAAAGACTATTTTATCTTCCAGTTTACCCTCGGTGAAAAAACACTTTTTAAAGACGTCAGGCAGCTATTGCCCGCTCATCAACTGACCGTTAAAAACGGAGCACCCGAAATAAAAAAATACTGGGAGGTGCACTACACCCTCGATTGGGACCACACGAAACGTTTCTTCCAAAAACGCCTCGAAGAGCTGCTGCATGATTCAGTTACCGTGCATTTGCGAAGTGATGTGCCGGTGGGCGCTTACCTGAGCGGGGGAATTGACTCCAGCCTTATCGCCATCATGGGCAGAAAAGAAAAGCAGAATGGCTTATTCAAGGCTTTTCACGGTCGTTTTCCGCAAGGAAAGGAATATGATGAGTCCGAGTATGCCCGCGATGTTGCAGAAAAATATGATATGGAACTGCACATCACCGACATCACCGTTCATGATTTCCTCGACAATATCCGGAAGGTGATTTATCATCTTGATTATCCGGTTGCCGGTCCGGGTTCATTCCCGCAGTACATGGTTTCTAAATTGGCAGGGAAACATCTAAAGGTAGTGCTGGGCGGACAAGGGGGTGACGAAGTTTTCGGTGGATATGCCCGTTACCTGCTTGCTTATTTTGAACAGTGCATCAAGGGAGCCATTGAAGGCACCATGCACAGCGGCAATTTTGTGGTGACCTACGAATCCATCATTCCCAACCTTCAGACCCTCCGAGAATACAAACCCCTGATGCAGGAGTTCTGGATGGATGGATTGTTTGATGAGCGGGATAAGCGGTATTTCAAACTTGTGAACCGCGCCAATATGCTTCAGGACGAAGTGAATTGGGATATATTCGAATCCTATTCCGCATTTGAAGTTTTTAAGGAAATCTTCTGGGGAAATAACGTAGAGAAAGAATCGTATTTCGACAGCATGACTCATTTTGACTTTAAAACGCTGCTGCCTGCCCTGCTCCAGGTGGAAGACCGCATGAGCATGGCACACGGCCTGGAATCACGGGTGCCTATTTTAGACCATCCGCTGATTGAGTTTATCGCCACCGCCCCGGCAAACATCAAATTTGAAGGCGGTCAGCTCAAGCATCTGCTGAAAACCACCTTCGGCAATTTGATACCCGAAACATTGCTCAACCGCAAAGACAAGATGGGCTTTCCGGTGCCGCTTTCTGAATGGTACAAAAAGGAGCTGAAAGAATTTGTGCTCGATATTTTCCACTCCCAGCGCGCCCGTACCCGATTTTATCTCAGCAAGAATATTTCATTCGAAAAACTTTTATCCGGAGAGGGGAAATATAACCGCAAATTATGGGGATTACTGAGCCTGGAATTGTGGCAGCAACAGTTTATTGACACGCAGCCACACTTGAAGAAGCAGGCATCTTACGCTTCATCGGTTAAATCTTAGCTGAATTTCGCTAATTTTCACAAAAAACAAATACGCATGAAGATTCTAATCACAGGAGGCGCAGGCTTTATCGGCTCGCATTTAGCCGATAAGCTGCTTGCTGAAGGGCATGAGGTGCTGGTCATAGACAATTTCCAGACGGGACG
>DATLYB010000340.1:0-9432 GCA_035575215.1 Chitinophagales bacterium | reverse complement strand
CACGATTGCCCACGGAATTCCCAATCCCAGGGTGAACACAATAATAAGCAAGTTACCCGCCAGCAGCTTAAAAAATCCGCCCCCGGTGGCTTTCGAACGAAACGAAATGCGCCTGCCGTCCTTTTCAATCCAAAGGTTATTGACAAAATACTCGAATAGATTTTTCTGAAACCAGAAAAAATAAATTCCGAGGGTGAGAACAGTAAGGAGGTTGCCCGCAAAATTCATCCAAAAGAAGGTGCTTCCCTCTCCCCGCCAGTTGAATTTGGCGCTGCCGAAGCGCACGTGGCTCAGCACGTAACTTCGGAGATTCACGGTAAACCACGCACCATAGATGCCCACGGTAATGAGCGTTAGAAACATATCGCGGAAGACGAGTTTGACCAGTTCATCGCGGTCGCCCCGGTATCCAAAGCGGATGCTCCGCCAGCTCGTGCGCGACATGCGGTAGCGGTATGAGCCGTGAATGGCAAGCGGAATAAGGGCAGTGAATCCGGCTAAAAAAGCAAGGGCGCCAATAGCAGGCATTTCAAGATAAGCGAATAAAAACAACGTGCCATAAAGCAGGGAGATGAAGAATATCGCCTTCAAAAAGCCGATGAACATCTCTTTGCCCGTGCCGTGAAACTGAAACCGGCTTCCTTCAAACTCTGATGCGCTATAAATGTATTGCAGCGTTCGCGCCTTAGCCCACGGATAATAAAATCCAAGAGTAATCAGCGTCAGCAAAAGGTTGACGATTTCAATTGCAAACAATTCGCCTCCCTTGCCGAAAAATTTCTTTTGATACAACTTAGGTGCTGCCGGTGCGGTAGTTGTTACCGCAGCCGCTGAAGTGATTGTTTCCATATCGGTTGGTGTTCACACAAGATACAGAGAAACGTTTTGAATACAAAACTCCGGAGAAAATGGGGGATATTATTTCTTGCTACTTTTTGCGTGAAGTCTTTAAACTCTGTTTGCGAACGCGGGATTGTCTTTGCTCGGGGTTATACTCTGGCGCAGTTCCCACATGTCCGGGCAGATGCAGCTTTCTGACATGACTTCCAATCAGCGCTTCTATTCTTTTGAACTTATGCTGGTCTTCGGGGCTGATGAACGTGAGGGCAATGCCTGTAGATTCAGCGCGGGCGGTGCGTCCCACGCGGTGGATATAGTCTTCGGCATCGCCCGGCACGTCATAATTGATGACCAGCCCGATGGAGTCAATGTCAATGCCTCTGGAAAGCACATCCGTTGCCACCAGGATTTGCAACTGCTTGTTTTTGAACAGCCTGAGCACTTCGCTACGCTGCGCCTGCTCCAAATCGGAATGGATGGCTGCCACGTTGAATCCGAACTTATGCAGTTCCCTTCCCAATTCCTTCACCTTCTCCTTGGTGGAAGCGAAAATAAGAATGCTCGCTATTTTTTTCCCCTGCAAAAGTGATTTGAGCAAGTCTATTTTTTGCGAATTGTAAACCACATAAGCGCCCTGCATGATGCCGGATGTGGGTTTCGAAAGGGCGATATTGATTTCAGCCGGATGATGGAGAATCTTTTTCGCCAGCGCCCTGATTTGCGGGGGCATGGTGGCGGAAAACATCAGCGTCTGCCGTTTCTGCGGCAGATAGGTAAGAATCTTCATGATGTCATCATGAAAACCCATGTCGAGCATGCGGTCGGCTTCGTCCAGAATCAGATGACGCAGATGATTGAACTGCACGTAGCCCATGTTGAGATGCGCAATGAGCCTGCCCGGTGTGGCAATGATAATATTGGCGCCATGTTTCAGCGCACGCTTCTCCTGCTCGAAAGCCGTGCCGCCCGTGCCGCCATAAATCGCCATGGAGCTGACGGGCGTGAAATAGGAAAATCCCTGCAGCGCCTCGTCAATCTGCACGGCAAGCTCGCGCGTGGGAACGATAATCAGCGTGTTGATGGCGTGCGTGTGTGATTTAATAATGTCGTTGATTACCGGAAGCAGGAAGGCAGCCGTTTTGCCGGTGCCCGTTTGTGCGCAGGCAATCAGGTCTTTGTTGCTGAGAATAATGGGAATGGCTTGCTCCTGGATGGGTGTGGGCTTTTCAAAGCCCATGGCGTCAAGCCCTTCCATCAGGGCGGGTTCAAACTGGAAGTCGTGGAAAGTCAAAACGTGAGGTAAGGATTTTTGAAAATTTTGCTGCCAAAATTAAGAATTCATTCCCCTGTATCGGTGAGAGTCAGCTAATCAATTTTTTCACCATCCTGTCCATCTCTTTCATCTCACCGCTCAAATGCTTTTTGATTGCCATGCGCAGCCTGCCGAGATGCAGCGGGGTAAGTTCCTGCCTGGGCGGATGGTCTTTCAGGAATTTTGCCGCCTTCTCATGCGCGGCTTTGCCAAGCTCGGCTAACCGATTGTGCAGCTCATTGGCGCTGTCGTATTTCGGAAACCAGATGTCGAGGATTTTTTTGTGAACGTCACGCGCTCCGAAGAGTCCTTTGGTTTGAAAATCCTTCATCATCGCATTCGGAATACTTGAATTCAGGATTGCTGCCAGATAATATGCTTCTTGTAAATTGTTTGTGTAAAAAACATACGCTTTACTTTCCACGATAAATTCCAAATCCAAATCCCTGCGCTTCACCACCGTGGCGTTGGCATCTTTTGCCGATGAGTTGTAGAGGACAAGATAAGGGGCGTTGAGGTTTTGAGCAGATAATTTGTTCTGCCAGTTGAGATACTTTTCGCTGCTGATATTTTTATTCTTTTCCGTCCGATGGATTTTCCAGATGTTTTCTGCATTTTGAAACCAGCGGGATGCGAGCAAGTCTCCACTGGTTCTCACTTCATTTTCATTCAGGACTTTAATTCGCTTATCCGTTTTATTTTCAATTTCAACCGGCAAAACAATTAAATCAGGCTGAAACAATGCAAAAGGTAAAATGCTCTTTGAGATTGCCGTTCTGAACAGGTATTTGCTTTCCATCCTTCCGTTAAAAACTATTTCTTTCCAGGGCAGCTTTGCGTCAGTCAAAATTGATTTCGATGTTTTCAGGTTTACTATTCTGTCATGCAAATCAGGCGGAGCCTCCTGATTCAATTCCACAAAATAGAATGCACGGGGAACGATGGTTGCTCCCTGCCTGAACAGCTTCTTGTAAGGGTTTTCGGCATCCTGCTTTTTTGTTTTGTAATGCGAGAATGCCGATGACTTTCCCTGCCTGGCGTAAAACCATTTTTCAGCTGCTTCGCTCAGTTTCGTCAGGGCGGTCTTCAGATTGCAGTTGTGCGCAGGCAGCCGCCCGCTGAAAATCTTTCCTTCGATGCCCGCAGCGGGGATATTTCTTTTTTTCCTGTCGGTGGCTTTTTCGGCAAACAACACGCAGCTGGGTACGCGGAACAGGGGCGATACGCTTTCCAGGTCCCACAACCGGATGAGCCGGAAGCCTTTCGCCCTGCCGCTGCGCGTGTTGTCATGGTGGTCAGCGCTGAAGAAGCTGCGCGGCAGCACGAAGGCAATTTTGCCGTTTTCCTTCAGAAAATAGCCGCTGCAATATGCCATGAAAATAGCCGCGATTTCCAGATGCGGATAGTTGGCAATGCGCTCAGGCTTTACGTCATATTTTTCAGCCAGCGCGTTCAGGATGTCCTGGTACTCTTCATTCTTCACGCTGCTGTAAGTGAACCACGGGGGGTTGCCAATCACATAATCGAATTTGCCCGCGAGGAAATAGGGCTTGTAGTTGTTCTGCAGAATGAACTTCCAGATGCTGTTCCTGCCGCGTTCTTTCACGTCTTTCAGCGCTTCGTAAATCTTGTAGAAGCCGGAGATGATATTGCCGTTGAAGCCGTTTTTCGGAAAATGCTTTTTCAGGATTTTTTCAAACTCCTCCTCGCTGGTTTTCTTTTTGCCGAGCGTTTGCTCTGCCAGGTGGTTGCATACTTCGAGCGCCTCGTCAAACAGCAGGTCGTTATCCAGCACCTGCGTGTTGAGCGTAAACTTCTGCTTGTCAACGTGCAGGGTGAATTCGCTGCCGAACAGGTTGTTTTCGCTTTCAGGCATCAGCAGCGTGTTGGCGAGAATCACGTTGAGGTGCACAGGCTTGCGCGCGTGACGCACTTCTTTGCCGAGCGCGAGCAGCAGCGTGGTTTTGGCAATCTGCACGCTGAGCGGGTGGATGTCAATCCCGAAAACGGAGTTGTTGATTTCCTCCGCGGGCATTGTGGGATTTAGTTCGCGCAGGCGGTGCACCGCAGCCCGCAGGAACGAGCCGCTGCCGCAGGCGGGGTCAAGGATGCGCTCGCCCGGCCTGAAGCGGAATTCGTTCACCATACGCTCGCACAGCCAGTCGGGCGTGTAGTATTCGCCCAGCGCGTGGCGCGTGTCGAGGTCAATCAGTTCCTGGTAAACGCCTTTCAGCACATCTTCCTCGACCTCTGAAAAATCAAAGGCGGAAATTTCCTGCGCAATCAGACGGAATGTTTTCTTCAGGTTGCGGAAGCTGCGCTCGCTGCGCACCCAATGGAAAAAGTCGTGGTCAACGAAGTTGCGGATGTTGCGCTTGTCGAACACGCTTCCATCGAGTATGCCCAGCATCTCCTCATCGCTGATGTAATCGTCATTGCTCACCACCGCGTAAGCGAGCATCTTGGCAAAGACGGAGAGATACGTGTGCACCAGAAAATTCTCTTCGCTCGCGTCAAACGAGCCGTAGGCGATACTGAGGAATTTTTTCCACTGCTCATACGACACCTGCACCTCACCGAATTTTTTGGCTTCGTTGAAGTGCGCCTTCATTTCGCGGAAACATTCGATGAACAGCTTGCTTTGATAGCCGAATGATTCTTCAATGCGCTGGAGCGTGGCTTTTTGTTTCTGCTCTTTGAAAAGAAAGCGGTCAAGCCAGTAGTAAAAGTCCTCCGCATTGAGTTCGGTGAGCGTGAACGAGGCGGAAGGTATTTCATTCAAAATCAATTCATCTTCCTTCAGCGATTCGATGTTGCTGAGGCACGAAATGTCGGGCGCAAACACTTTCCAGTTCACAAAATCGGAAGCAATGAGCGTGAAGTTGTAGCCCTCGCCTGAGTTGAACTGACCGAGCAGATAGCCGGCTAATTGCTCTTTCGCATGTTTGAGGGTGGTCTTCAAATCGTTTTCAAACTCGATGATGATTCGGTTGTAGAGTGTGTCTGCGCTGCCCCGGTGCAGTTTGTCTTTGCGCGGGATGTTCAGCACCGCGGCTTCCGCGCCCTTGCTGATTTTGTCAATGATGGTTTCGATTTCCTTATCACCCGCATAAAGGCGGTGGAGGAGGTCTTTGAAGATTTCCTTTTTGGTGAGTTCCTTGCTGGCGGATTGTATTCTGGTGAGATATGTCAGAACCAATGCCGATTTCGGGGAAGGTTTTTTCAGGGAAAGTTTAGGTTCTTCAATTAAAGCAGAATCGGGAGAGGTTTCGCTCATTCTGTTAAATAGTCAGAAGCAAACTTAACCAGTTCTGCGAGGGTAAAACGAATCCGGATTGCGCTTTGTAAAATTATCCACAGGCATATACTCTATCGGAGAAAACTTAAGCAAGTAAGGTGAGGTTAAATCCCGTCAAACAGCATCACATTCTCCAGATACTCCGGCACCAGCACGTTCCACCCGAATTGCCTGCGGATGTTCTCGGCATATTCTTGGATGATTTCCGGCTCGCCATGAACGGTGAATGTGAATTTGGGCTTGCGGGTGAATCCACTCAGCCAGCGCAGCAGCTCGCTGCGGTCGGCATGACCGGACAGTCCGCTGATGTATTCCACGCGGCAGCGAATGGGAACATCCACCCCGAAAATGCGGATGTCTTTGTCACCGTCAAGAATTTTCCTGCCGCGCGTGCCCGCAGCCTGGAAGCCGATTATCAGCAGTGTATCGTGCGCATGGGGCAGCCGGTTGTAGAGATGATGCAGGATTCTCCCCCCCGTCATCATGCCGCTGGCGGAAATGATGATGGCGTTTTTCTTCAGCGCATTGAGCTGCTTGGATTGCTCCTTGGAACGGCAGAAAAACAACGTCTTTGTTTCAATCGCCTTTATTAAATCCTCTGCATCAAAATTCATTTTGTGGCATTCCGGATAGCGCACATACAGCGCGGATGCGGAAATAGCCATCGGACTGTCAATGTAAACCGGCACATCGGGAATTAAATCCCTATCCATCAGCTTTCGCAGATGGTGAAGAAATGCCTGCGTCCGCCCGACTGCAAATGCAGGGACAAGCACGACACCGTTGCTGTCAAATGTTTCATTGATGATTTTGGAAAGCATGTCATCCAGGTTCGACACATCATTCTCGCGGTTGCCGTAAGTGGACTCGACAAACAGCACATCGGCATCGGTAATTGTTGCCGGGTTGCAAAGAATCTCCTGGTCGTAACGACCGAGGTCACCGGAGAAGACCAGCTTTTTTGTTTCCCGTTCGCCTTGTATAAAAATTTCGGTGATGGCTGAGCCAAGCAGATGCCCGGCATCGTGAAAGACGACATCAACATGGGGATGAATCTTAAAACGCTGGTTGTATTTGAACCGTCTCAGCAGGGGAAACACTTTTATGGCATCTTCTTCCGAATAAAGCGGCTTCGGCTCCGGATGCTTGGAATACCCCTTTTGTTTTGCATACTCCGCTTCTTCTTCCTGCAGCCTGGCGGAATCCAGCAGCATGATTTCCATCAGGTCGCCCGTTGCAGGCGTGCAGTAAACCGGTCCTGAAAAACCTTCTTTGCACAATCGCGGCAGATACGCGATGTGGTCGTTGTGGGCATGGCTGATAACAACGGCATGGATGGTGGAAGCATCAACGGGCAGCCTGTCCCAGTTGCGCAGGCGAAGTTCTTTCAGTCCCTGAAAAAGTCCGCAATCAAACAAAAAACGGAAATCATCATTGAGTTCGACAAGATATTTGGAGCCGGTGACGGTTTTAGCTCCGCCAAGAAATTTCACTTTCACTTGCACGGGCGCAAGATACGGGAGGCTCTGGAAATTTTTTAATGCCGCCAAGGGCAGTTAAGTCAAAAAAATCCAAAGTTGGATTACAGAAGTGAGAACTTACTTTTGCAGGCGATGTCGTTTAACTTGCCATCTCGGTTTATTGATTTTATTTCACGGAATCAACTATTGCAGAAAGGTGCATCCGTACTGCTGGCAGTGAGCGGGGGCGTTGATTCCGTAGTGCTATGCAGGCTGTTTTCGCTTGCGGGATTCCGGTCTGGTATCGCGCATTGCAACTTCAGGCTGCGTGGAAAAGATTCGGATGCTGACCAGCAGTTCGTTTCCGATTTAGCTGCAAAAAGCAAGGCGCCTTTTTTCACCGCAGCATTCGATACCGCTGACTATGCCGCTGAAAAAGGCATCTCCGCGGAGATGGCAGCCCGTGAACTGCGCTACCGGTGGCTGGAAGAAACGCGCAAAGCACACGGCTTCCACAAAATAGCCACCGCGCATCACCGCGATGACAGCATTGAAACCGTACTGCTGAACCTCATTAAGGGCACGGGCATCAGCGGATTGCACGGCATCCTGCCCGCACGCGGCAAAATCATCCGCCCGCTTCTTGCCTTCGGCAAAGAGGAGATTCTCGCCTTTGCGGAAAAAGAAAAGCTTGCCTACCGTCAGGATTATACCAACTTCGAATCATTCTATCAGCGCAACTTCATCCGCAATGAAATTATCCCGAAGCTGAAAGAGCTGAACCCCCATTTTATGGAAACCTTCGCGGGCAACATCGAAAAATTCCGCGATGCAGAGGCGATTTTCAAACGCGGGCTGGAACTGCTGAAGAAAAAGATGTTGGAAAGACGAGGCGATGAGTTTTACATCCCTCTGAAAAAACTGCTGCTGCTGGAGGGGAATAAAACCGTCCTGTATGAACTGCTCAAAGGTTTCGGCTTTGGTGAAAAACAGGTGGTTCAGATTTATGCAGGCTTGAATGAAGCTGCCGGCAAGCAGTATTTCTCAGAAAAATTCCGTGTGATTAAAGACCGCAATTTTTTGATTGTCGCCAGCAAGGAGGAGGAACAGGCAGGATGGGTGACGATTGAGAACATCAAAAAAGTTATCAAGGTTAAAGACGGACTATTGAAATTCCACCTGATGCCGGGGGCAAAGTTCAACACCGGTTCCGGAAGCGATATTGCGTACTTTGACTATTCCAGGTTGCAATTTCCGCTCACACTCAGGCGCTGGAAAGCCGGTGATTACTTTTATCCGCTCGGTATGGACAAGAAGAAAAAACTGAGCGATTTTTTTACCGACATCAAGCTGCCGGTTCTTGAAAAAGAAAGGGCATGGGTGCTGTTATCAGGCGAAAAAATAGCATGGGTGGTGGGATACCGCATTGACGAGCGCTTCAAGGTGACGGAGAAAACCACAGAAACGCTGATGATGAAGTGGAAGCGATGGGGTAATTAATTGTTAATACGAAAGCTGGATTCCGAAATTATCGTCCGAAAATTGTCGGTTGCAAGCGGCAGTCCTGCCTGCTGCATTTGCCTGCTGCCCTAACCCTGATTAGTTTTGGCATAAAATATATAGCCAACGAATTTAATGTTCAATTGTTCAATTCATCACATTTACCCTGCTCTTCGCTGTAAATGATTTTCCGGTGATTTCAATCAAGTACAAACCTTCGGCTGCATCGCTTAAATTGATTTGAAGATAGCCGGCATCGGAAGCCTGCGATGATTTCAGCATCACCCTGCCCGCCAAATCAGCCACGCGCAAAGTGAAGGTTTCTTTCGTCTGCTCTTTCAGGCGGATGTGAAAAATGCCGCTGCCCGGATTGGGGTAAACAGCAAACGCTTTCTGTGAAACCAGCTCTTCGGCAGCTGTGTGCAGAATCACATCTGCGCTGGAACGCGGGGTAATTTGATACCCTTCCGTAAATGGCGGTGAATTGTCGAACTGCCCGCCCAACCCAATCACATCAAATGTACCGGTTGGTGCGTTTTGGCTGAACAAGTCAGTCTGTTCATCAATGCGCATGGAGAAAAAATTTATCATTCCCTGGCGGATGTCAACACTGAATCCGCTGGGATTTGAGTTATTCCATTGAACAGGGGAAATGAGGCTTACATTGTTGATTCTCACCAGCTCCGATTCGGTTGATTCATCGAGCACCACGGTGTTGACAGGCTGCGGCAGCATGCCGGTTCCCGCTTCATAGACCGTATCGAGCGATTCCATCTGGGTGAAACCATTGAATTGCGCCACTACGCCAACTACGACCACCGAATCACCTTCCTCAACGGAATAGCCGAAATCCGCAGAAGAAGAAAACACCCCGATGCCGCCCGTTTGGTCATGAATCGTGAATTGCAACCCTGCAGCCCGCAGGTTGCCGCCATACACGAGTCCGCTCACGCTGCAGCGAACACCGCTTGAGTCAGCCACTCCATTGGAGTCAACCGCGGTGAGGATGGCAATGGGATAAT
>DATLYB010000339.1:0-3406 GCA_035575215.1 Chitinophagales bacterium | reverse complement strand
CCCAGTTGGAGCACTTCACATTCTCGCCCAGCGCAAACTTGATGAACTGCGGGGCGTTCTCCAGCTTCATCTTCTCAGGCGCATAGCCCCAGCGCAGTTTGATGAGCTGCGACTGCCCGCCAATGGGGTTAGCTGAGCCGTGCAGTAACTGCACTGCCGTGACACCTCCCGCCAGCTGACGGTAAATGTTGATGTCTTCGGAATTCACTACATCGCCTATTCTTACTTCAGCGGAGCTAGCATGACTGCCTTCATTCACTCCGCGGCTAATCGCGATGTGCGAGTGTTCGTCAATGATTCCCGCGGTGACATGCTTGCCCGTGCCGTCAATCACCCGTGCGCCTGCATCCGAAACATTTTTCCCGACAGCGGCAATCTTGCCGTTTTTAATCAATACGTCTGCATTTTGCAGGATGCCCTCTGGTTCATTCGTCCACACCGTGGCGTTTTTGATGAGCACGGTTTCCTGTCCGGGAGGCTCGCTGTAGCCGTAAGCCGTGAAGGGATAAATCACTTTTCCGGTGGCAGGTATCGTGTCGCGCTTCTCGTCTTTCTTTTCGTCTTTCTTCTCCAGCGGTTTGACGTATCGCGCTTCCCAATCCACCCAGGTGCCGTCACTGAGCTGCCCCTTGCCTGTCCATTTTTCTTTTTCCATCACACCGTTCAGTCTCACGAATCGGGTCTTGTCTTTTTCATGGGTTTGATTGAACGCGATGGTGACGGAATTATCCGTGCGTGAAAACTGTGCTTCCGCTTTCGCGGTGTCATTCAAAAACACGTGGGCTTTGATGCTGAACGGACTGCCTTCAATCGTGAGCTTGCAGCTGAAGCCGGGAATGGTGAGTTGGTATTCCCCGTCAATATTTTCGGGGACGGCATATTCAATGACGAATTTTTTTCCCCGAATCCAGTTTTCGAGAATCCGTGTTTTCTCGTCAAATAATTTCCCGGAGGTGATGATGAAATTGGCGAACGTGCCTTTCTCAAGCGTCCCCACATGCGCCTGCACGCCCAGCATCCTTGCGGGAGAGTAGGTGAGCGCCTTCAGGGCAGCTTCTTCCGGCAATCCGTATTGGATTGCCTTGCGCAGGTTGCTGAGAAAAACATTTTTGTCCTGCAGACCATCGGTGGTGATGGCAAATTCGATTCCCGCGCCATGCAGGATGGCGAGATTTGCCGGAGCAAGTTCCCAGTGCTTCATTGCGGCAAGGCTCACCTGCAGCGCATCAAACGGATTTTCTACATCGTAGGCATCCGGAAAGCTGATTGGAACAATGAGGCTTGCCCCGGTCGCTTTCACATCATAGGCACGCTTGTATTCGCTGCCGTTTCCCTTGATGATATACTGCACGCCAAACTCGTCACCGATTTTGTCAGCGCGGAAAAGCGAAAGAGCGTCCGTGGCGTCAAACACCTGCGGCACGCTTTGCAGCCGATTCCACGCCTCCAGGGAGATGTTGTAAGGAACTGTGCCTTTCGCCTGCGCATACCAGGCGGCATCCAGATAGGTCTGGCGCAGCAGCGCAATAGCGCCCATCAGCGAACTGGGATAATCCTGCAGCGATGAGCCTTTGTCAAATGAATAATGCGCAGACGCAATGCCCTTTACGATTTCCTTATTTTCGCGCTCATTGCCGAGCGTGACCAGAACCCCCGAGCCGCGCGCGATGCCATCGCGCTGGTGGGCGAGCACCGTGCCGAACCCTGACTTTCTTAAATCACCTGCGGCTCTGTCATCCGTTTTGAATAACTCATCCGCGCGTATTTCCGGCTTGATGGATTCATTCCAGCCGAAAGCGCCTTTCTTGCCTGAATCGAAACGCGCCTGACGCCAAGTGTCCCCTTCGGGCTTCTTCACAGGCGGCACGCCATAGTCGGCATACAAATCAATGAAGGAAGGATAAATGTGCGCCCCTTTCAAATCAACGACCACCGCATCCTTCGGTATGGCAATATTCTTTCCGTGGTCCGCTACTTTTCCTTTCCGAATCAGCAGCGTGCCGTTTTCAATGGCGGTGCGGTAATCTTTATGAAGGGTGGCGTTAATGAAGGCAAAAACTTCAGGTCGCTCGTCCAGAATGCCGTTGACGGGGAAGGTTTCCTGGGAGAAAACACGATAGGTTGTCCATGCAAGAAATACAAAAGCAAGAGATTTCATTTTCTGTTTCACCGTACTTTCAGATATGCAGAAGCCAGTTCCAGCCCTTTTATCTGGGCTTCTATAAATTGGTACAGGCGCGCGTACGAAATGCGAGCGGGCTCAAGAAATGCGGAGCCCTGCCCATACACGCTGGGGCATTTCAATTTGCTGATGAGATAATAGCCGTCCAGGAATGTCTTGACTCCCCCGGAAATTATCACTTCCCGGCAATGGGCTTTCTTTCCCAGCTCATTAAGAATATTATTCGTGAAGTTTACCATCTCAGCTGCGCTGTGACCGATATGCGCAACATCGCTGAACAACCTCTGCCTGTGCTTGTCGCTGCGCAGCAGTTCTACCTTTGAGAAGTTGGTGCCGCCATGAGCGGCAAAGTCAATCGCAGCAAGCGGCAGTTGAAACAATGCCTTCAGGCTTTCGGGTCCCATGCCCTGCCCCACTTCCTTCACGATGATTTTAAAATTTACCTTGTCCAGCAAAGCGCGGATGGTGTCAATGGGCGGCTTGGTGATTTTATCGCCTTCGGGTTGCAGCCACTCTTGCAGCGGGTTCACATGGATAATCAGCCCGTCAGCCTGCAACCGCATAACAAGTTCTTTGATGCTGTTAATTTTTTTGCTGCTAATGCACTGTTCCACCTGAGCAATGCCGAGGTTGGCGAAAAACGGGCGGTCATCGCCCAGCAAGGGGCGCAGGTTGAAGTCTCTGAAATAGGTGTCGCCTTCAAGCAGGATTCTGCAGGAGCCAAGCCCCATGCCGAGACCGAATTCCCTGCATGCTCTTGCCAGATTATGATTGATGGTGAATGCCAGTTCGGTTCCGCCTGTCATGCTTGAAATCCAAAGAGGCGCTTTCATTTTTTTGCCAAGAAATGTGCCCGGCTTCAGCGAGTGCGGGTGCGCTGAAAGAAGCGGTTCATAATAAAAGCGGTCATCTGAATGGTTTTCAAGTTGCGACTGGAAAGCAAGCTCAATGTGGTCTTTCTTGCGGGAGGAGGTATCGGTTTCTTGTTTCGGGATGGTGGTCACTGGTTGATGGTTATTAGAAGTTCTCTCTGCTGCCTGAATAAAGGTTCAGTTTGTCTTGGCAGTTTTGTCAAATTTCGAGTTTTTTAAACTCACGATGTTTGAATTTCCTGTAACCAGCAGCCGGCAGCTTTTCATCTAATCAGCGTCACATTCCCCGAATGGATTTTCTCATCCGCATCATGCAGCTTCAGAATGTAATAATACGTGGCGGTGGGCAGCA
>DATLYB010000338.1:0-6763 GCA_035575215.1 Chitinophagales bacterium | reverse complement strand
TTTATGCCAACTACAACAAACAGAAGCTATCTTTAAGCTACCGGAGGCTTCGTGCAACATCGGTTTACCATAAATGAGAAAGAAGATTTTTGCAGCGATTGCACTTGTTGTTGTAGGGGTAATTCTTTTTGTCATCAAAACGCTCTACGATGCAGGGGAATTCAAAACTCTCCATCCACATTTTAACGGAACAATAAGCAAAATTTACGGCATCACCGGAGCTGAAGACATCACCATTGATTATCAAAAGCGGGTGGCTTACCTCAGCGCGGATGACCGCTTTGCAACTTTGAAGGGGAACAAGGGATTCGGAGGTATTTACAAACTGGAGATTGACGCCCCTGATGCCCGTCCCGTTTTGATGAGCCGCATTCCCGACCATGAAATTCATCCGCACGGCATTTCGCTTTACAAATCACCGGAGGGAAAATCGTTTCTGTTTGTTGTTGACCACACGGGCGGAAATCATGCAGTTCTGCTGTTCCGCTTCCGCGATGATTCCACGCTGGTGCAAGGTCGCAGCTACCGCGATTCCACATTCATCATCAGCCCTAATGATGTTACGGCTGTTGATGAAAACAGATTTTATTTCACCAATGACCATGGCTCGCGCACCGGTTTCGGTAAAACGATGGAAGATTATCTTCAACTGAAAAAGTCCAATGTGGTGTATTATGATGGAACGGCTTATTCCATTGCAGCCGGGCGGCTGGCGTATGCCAACGGAATCAACATAAGCCGTGATGGCAGGGAGGTGTACGTTGCCGCCACCATTGGCAAAAGCATCCTGGTTTACCACCGTGATGAAATAACGGGAGAGCTTTCATTGAAAAATGAAATTCATCTTGAAACCGGGGTTGACAATATTGAATTGGATGAGAGCGGAAACTTGTGGGTGGCATGTCATCCCAGGTTGCTTGCTTTTGTAAGGCATGCCAGCGACACGAGCCGCCCGGCTCCCTCGCAGGTGTTCAAAATCATGCGGGATGGAAACGGAAATTTTTATGCGCAGGAGATTTATCTCAATAGAGGCGATGAACTTTCGGCATCAAGCGTAGCGGCAGTAGCGGGAAAGAAACTCTTGGTGGGTCCGGTGCTCGATAACAAAATTCTGAAGTGTGAGATGGAATGACAATCATCCCTGCTGCAATGCGTTTACCCTCTCCACAGCCGCACTCCGCACAAAATCAATCCGGTCGTTGCGAATCACATCATAGAGAACGTCTTTGTTATTGAGTTTTTCCACGGCTGACTTGCGCACGTACATATCCGGGGCAGTGCTCGCCAGTTCCTTCAAATACCTCTGGTCGCTGATTTTTTCGGTGGCAAGTTTTCTCACATGGAAATCCTGTGCCTGCAGGGCGATGGCGCAAAGCGCTTTCTGGTCGCTGATAAGATTCACAGCCGTTTTGCGCACATACACATCCTCAGAGTTTAGCGCCACGGTTGAAAGGATGGCAGGGTCTCTGAGGCTCCACACCGCCAGATTACGCAGCGATTCGCTGCCAATTTTCTGCGCCACTTCGGCAAGAATCTTCTGGTCGCTGATGCGCTCCAGGGCGTCTTCCTTTAAATCATCGGGTCCGCTGCCGAACACTACTTCCTTCAGGATGTGCTTGTCGCTGATGCGCCTTACCGCATATTGCCGGATGGCGTTGTCGTAATCACCGCAGGCAATTTCGGCAAACACCTTATCGTCATTGATTTTGCGCAACGCGGTTTTTATCACTGCAAAATCTTTTGAATTTCTCACCACCTCTTTCAATAAAAACTGGTCGGTGATTTCCCACACCGCGGCATTCCTCACTTCAGCATCTTCGTCATAGAGCGCCATTTTCGCAAGCACTTCCTGGCTGGTGATTTTTTCGATAGTCGCTTTTCTCACCTTGCTGTCTTTGGCATTGAGCGCGACATCTTCCAGCACGCTCTGTTCGGTGATTTTCGGCTTCCCATCCCGAGGGGCGTTAAGCTGCAGTTCAATAAATTTCTTTTGCCTTAAAGCAAAATACCGGATGGCTTCATCGCTGCTGTTGGCAACAAGTTCATCAAGAATGGCGAGGTCGTTTATCTTGCTGATGGCTGATTTGCGGATAGACTGCGGCTCATTGCTGCGCGCGATTTCGGCAAGCAGCCGCTGGTCGGTGAAGATGTCAATGGAAAACTCGGTGGCGTCATTGTCGTTGGAGAGAATTTCGGAAGCCGGATGTCCGTTGCTGTTCGTTACGGTGGTGTTTCCGTTGCTTTCCGGTTGAACCGCTTTTTTGGCTGTGGTTTCAGGGGCTGCGCTTCCAAGCGCCCGGGGTTCGGGGGCATTTCCTGCAAACTGGAATTTAGGGTCGCGTATCTTCAAAAATGCCACATACCGCACACGCTCGTCATGGTCATAGTTGGCGATTTTGGCTAAGGTTTCCTTGTCTTTAATCTGCCAGGTTGCAATTTTTCTCACCTCCACATTCTCTTCGCTGTTGATGATGGAGAGCAGCACGTTGGGATTGTCAATCTTCTCAATAGCGGTTATTCTCACATCAGCATTGCTGTCATTGCAGGCGATTTCAGCCAGCAGCAACGGGTCTTTTATTTTCCTGACGGCAGCCATCCGAACGAATTTGTCGCTGTCCTCGCGTGCTATTTTCCCCAGCAACGCCTTGTCGGTGATTTTTTTCACGGCAGCCTGCCGCACATATTTGCTTTCGCTGCAGGTAGCCACGGCTTCCAGCAGCCTGGGACTGTCCATTTTTTCCACGTCATCAATGCTGATGTTTTCCCGGAAATTTTTCAGCTCTTCCCGCAGCTCAGGGTTGGTGATTTTTTTCTTCGCAACGATGCGAACGAAAGGACTCGGGTCATTTTTAGCAAGCTTGAAAAGCGCTTTCTCATCCTTTATGTTATTCAATGCGCTGATGCGCGCCTCCGGCTTGTCATTTTTCCCCTTCGAGAAAATGCCAGTGAGGTTCATGGTTGAGATTTTAGACGGCTTCTTCGCCAAAGAATATACTTTTTTGGCTGACGGCAATTTTACCGTTTGGCTCCATCATTAATAGTATGAGTTTTGCACGAAGGTTGAATATCCCGTCTTAATAATCAGACGGGGTTTCATTGACGGCACGGATGTGTCAGCTTGCCGGAATCATCCCGGGGCAATTACGTCCGGAATCCGCCAACCTGATTACACAATGCTGAACTGAAGCCGGATACGCTGACATTTGTTTCTTTCAAAAAAAAGCCGATTTTTGCAGCCCACTCTTTAAAAAATTACAATGGCACGGGTTTGCGAAATAACAGGAAAAAGACCTCTGAAGGGGCATTATGTTTCCAAGTCAAACCGGAAAACCAACAGGCGGTTTTATCCCAACCTGCGGGAGAAGCGGTTTTTTGTCCCGGAGCTGAACAAGTGGCTCACACTGAAAGTGACGTCAGCCGCGATGAGAACCATCAGCAAGAAGGGATTGTATAACTGCCTGAAAGAGCTGGAGCAGAAGGGTGAAATTCAGTTAAACTAAACGCAATGGCAAAGAAAGGAAACAGGGTTCAGGTGATTCTGGAATGTACCGAGATGAAGAACAGCGGCTTGCCGGGTACGTCACGCTATATCACCACCAAGAACAAGAAAAACACCCCTGAACGGCTGGAGTTGAAGAAATACAACCCCATCCTCAGGAAATACACGGTTCATAAGGAAATAAAATAAACCTCCATGGCTAAAGTAAGTAAAAACGCAAGAATCCACAGAGGCGGGCAGGGCGGAAAAGACATGGTGAAGGTGATTAAGGCGGTGAAAAGCCCCAAAACCGGAGCCTATACCTTTAAGGAACGGGTTGTGCATAAGGACAATGTTGACAAGGTATTGAATGAAATGTAAGACTTGTCCGCTGCTCAAAACAAAGAGGGCTTCCCGGAGGGGGAAGCCTTTTTTGTAACAGCTCCCTACCGACCCGCTCCGGGATAAGAGGGAAAATTGAGATTATCAATCAATCGAGAACTATGTCCATCTTTAACTTCTTATCTAAAGAAAAAAAAGAACAGCTTGACCACGGGCTTGAAAAAACCAAGCAGGGATTCTTTTCACGCATCGCCAAAGCAGTGGCGGGCAAATCAACCATTGATGCCGAATCGCTGGATGAAATTGAAGATGCGCTGATTGCCTCTGATGTGGGAGTGGAAACCACCATCAAAATCATCGCAGCGCTGGAACATCGTGTCGCCCGCGACAAATACCTAAACGCCAGCGAGTTAAATGCAATACTTAAAGATGAAATCGTAAAGCTTCTTTCCGCTCCTTCAACGGGAAATCGGCCGGACATCCCCTCTTCCCCGGAGAAGGAGGCGGGGAGTGAGGCTGCCAGCTTCACGGATATATTAACCGCCAAGCCTTATGTAATCATGGTGGTAGGCGTCAATGGCGTGGGCAAAACCACCACCATCGGCAAGCTCGCCTGGCAATTTAAGAATGCGGGCAAAAGTGTGATACTGGGAGCGGCCGATACTTTCCGGGCGGCAGCCGTTGACCAGTTGACGATTTGGTCAGAAAGGGTAGGAGTGCCGCTGGTGAAAAAACAACAGGGCGCTGACCCCGCTTCCGTGGCTTATGATACATTGGAATCGGGCATCGCAAAAGGCATGGATGTGGTGATAATTGACACTGCCGGTCGCCTGCATAACAAGAAGCACCTGATGGATGAACTCAGCAAGGTGAGGCGCGTGATGCAGAAGCTGATTCCCGAAGCCCCTCATGAAGTGCTGCTTATTCTGGATGCCTCCACCGGGCAGAATGCCATCGAGCAGGCGCGCCAGTTCACCAGCGCAACAGACGTGAATGCGCTGTGCATCACCAAGCTGGACGGCACGGCAAAGGGCGGAGTAGTGCTCGGCATCGTTGACCAGTTCAAGATTCCGGTGAAATACATTGGCGTGGGGGAAAAGAAAGAAGACCTGCAGTTGTTTAACAAGATGGAGTTTGTGGAGGCGCTGTTTAATGCATGAAATATGTTTGTGCTGATTAGCTTTTTAAGCTGATTATACGTATAATTGCAGTACATATTGTTACAGATAGACGGTTGCAGGTCTAACTGCAAAAAAGTGAGATAAAAAGAAGGTAACATAAAAAGAGCCGTCCAGAGTTGTTGACGGCTCTTATAGTTTTTTAAAATAAAGAAATTTTCAAAAGATAAATCAATATGCCTTTCAGTTCAGAACTTTTTAAGTTCGCTGTTTTTCCAAATTATGAAAGAAGTATACAATATTTGGCTGATAGCTTGGCTGATCCAGAAGAATGGAATTTCTCTGACTCTACTGTACGAAACTATCCTATCTTAAAAAATTATCTCGAGTTTACTTTTAGAAAACTTCAACAAGAAAATAAGATAGTTTTCACAAATGATAATACCTACTCTTGTTTCAATACCGGACTCGTAACTCAAAATTTAGAGGATATTTTTGCATTTTTCGAAAAGTATAGAAATCCAAAACCGGGTCATACCACCCCTTACTGTTTCAAGGCTTTTCTAAAAAAGAGCGATAATCAGATTTTAAGGCATTTTTCTCATAATCTTCCAGATATTGCCGACTTTTTTGACAAACCGGAATTGCTGATTTTTAACCCAAGATGTGAACTTATTCCTGACATTGACCATATCATTCGCGATAACAAGCAAAGGTTTCCTTCTCACCTTCAACAAGCTGATGATGGCGAATTACGCAGACAACTAATTGGCTCAATGGATGAGGTTAAGAAAAAAGTAAGAACCAATTATAAAATTGCAGTTCCCCAATATTACGATGGGAAAATACAGTTACTGCTTCCCCTCTGTTTGACTTCCAAGTCACCCAATCCTGATCTGGCATTAGTCGTTTATAAATTAAATGACCGAACTTATACTGCGAGAACTTGCCTCACTTTGAAAATGGCATATAATAATGCGAGGCTGATTGTAAAGCCTCAAAGCAACTGGCTGAAACCGTAGCCCGATTTTTTAATATCGGCTTTGTAACTAATTTGATTTGAAAACCAAACCCCGCAATTACACCGTCACCATCATCACCCTCGGATGCTCCAAGAATGTGGTTGACAGCGAGGTGCTGTTAGGGCAATTGAAAGGAAATAATATAAGCGCTTCCCATGGGAACGGAAAGGATAACGCGAACGTAATTATCATCAACACCTGTGGCTTCATCGAAAGCGCCAAGCAGGAATCCATCAATACCATCCTGCAATATGCGGATGAAAAGAAAGCCGGGCGGGTGGAAAAAGTTTTTGTCACCGGCTGCCTGTCGCACCGCTACAGGGATGAATTGCAAAAAGAAATCCCGGATGTGGATGGCTGGTTTGGCACGCTTGAATTGCCGGGCTTGCTGAAACGATTGGGTGCAGATTACAAGCATGAGTTGATTGGTGAACGCGTGCTTTCCACTCCATCCCATTACGCGTATGTGAAAATCTCCGAAGGCTGCAACCGCACCTGCGCGTTCTGCGCCATTCCGCTGATGCGCGGGCGGCATGTTTCCAAACCGGTGGAAACCATCATTTCCGAAGCGAAGCATCTCGCCTCACAGGGCGTGAAGGAAATCATGCTGATTGCGCAGGAACTCACCTACTACGGACTTGACCTCAGCAAAAAAAGAATGCTGCCTGAACTCCTTCTGAAACTATCGGATGTTGACGGCATCCGGTGGATTCGCCTGCATTACGCGTATCCCGGCAAATTCCCGCTGGAAATTCTGGATGTGATGAACCGCAGCGAAAAGATATGCAGATACCTCGACCTGC
>DATLYB010000337.1:0-9529 GCA_035575215.1 Chitinophagales bacterium | reverse complement strand
ATGATTCGTTCAAGCCAGGGCTTTGAATCAGAATTTCCGGTAATCACATCCTATCCTAACCTCGGGTATCAATCAGGCGCGTGGTTTGTTTTGGATGATTTGCTGCTGGTGAATTTCAACCCGGACAGTCTGAATAAAAATCGCTTTTCTGAATTCAAGCAAGACTATGGCTTGGAACAACTCAATTTTCCGGATTCGGTTTTTCCCGAAGGCATCTTCACCTACATTTTTCAGTTTAATGTAAATGACGTGAAGCCCGGCAGCGCCATTGATTTGTCTAAATCCATCTATCTGCAGGATTCCGGTTTGGTGATAAACGTGCAACCCAATCTCATTAACGCGTATGAAAAAATTCCACCAGAAAATAGCTTTTCAACAAATAAAGAACTGCCTGAAAATGACGTGGAGTATTATCTTGTTCATACCCAGAATAAATCGGTATTGCTGTTTGTCAGGCTGAAAGGGGAAGCCCCGCTTGCCATGATACGCGTGTATGATTTGTTCGGAAGGGAAGTGTACAGCTTTCAAGCTGTGGAAGAATATTTCAACCTTGAAATAGATATTTCGGATTACGCAGGCGGTATCTATTTTGCCTGTATTGAAAACGAAAGGGGTGAAGTGATGGGAATGCAGAAGTTCGTGAAGCTATAGAAATTCGTTTCGTGATCCGGTTGGTGCTGCCCTGATTTGCAAAATTCAGGGCAGCATTATTTATTAACGGGCAATTCAACGCGCACTACCGTTCCCGAAGGTTCATTTTCCTGCACGGTTATTTTCCCGTTATGAAGGTCAACCACTTTTTTTACAATGAACAATCCTAATCCAGTTCCTTTTGTATGGCGGGTTTCTTCATTGCCAATGCGGTAGAATTTTTTGAAAATATTGCTGCGCTCGTTTTCCGGAATACCTATGCCGCTGTCTTTTACCTCCAGTACAATCCAGCTGTTGTTTTGATGAAGGGAGACTTCGACTTCAGCTTTTCCATGCGAATATTTGATGGCGTTCTCCACAAGATTCTGCAAAGCGGAGGCGTATGCCATCCTTTCTGTTTCCAAAAAAATATCATTCTGTATATCGGTCCGTATTGCAGCCGAATCTTTGTAAACAGTTTGAATTTGTTGCACAAGGTCGCTGGTGATTTCAGAAATGTTTTCAACCTCCTTATGAAGCTTGAAAGAAGCGTCTTCCATCCTGGCGGCATAAAGAATGTTGTCCACCAAACAGCCAAGACGGTCCACATCTTCCACTGAGTTCTCCGCCAGTTTTTTGAATTTATCTTCCAACTCAGCGCGTTTCAGTAGCGTCTGAAGTGACAGCTTCATCGAAGCGAGCGGGGATTTCAGCTCGTGAGTGATGGAGAGCAAAAAATTATTTTGCTGGCGGGCTAATTCAATCTCTTTCCTGAAAGTTTGCCACAGTTTGACGGAGCCCAGGCTCAGCAAAAAAAGAAACACCATTCCCTCACTCGCAATCATCCACTTTTGCCGTTCATAATGGCTTTTCATCTCATGAAATTCGCGCGAGTTGAAAAAGGCGCGGCTGGTGTCGGGCAGGTTATGGTAATGGTCGTATTTTATTTTACCCAGCATTATTTCATCGCTGAAAGCGTCTGAATTTTTTTTCAGCAGCAGATAAGACCACCAAATAAAGGATGCAAAAACGTAAGCTGTGAGGATATAAAAAAAAATCATGGCGCGGGGTTTCATGTTCAATTCGGTTTGTATTCGGGCAGTTCCACGTAAAATGTCGTTCCCGCATTTACTTTTGATTCAAACCAGATTTTTCCTTTTGCATTTTCGATAATCTCTTTGGTGAGCGCAAGTCCCAAGCCGGTGCCCCCGCTTTTTGTGGTAAAGTTGGGCACAAACACTTTCGGCTTCTGTTCTTCCGGAATACCCGTGCCGTTGTCTTTCACCGCAGCGATTACACTTCCGTTTTTTGACGTCAAATCAATCTCAATTTCCCCATGTTCTCCGTGCGCAATGGCTTGTGATGCGTTTTTTACCAGGTTGTTGAATGCGCGCAGCAACTGGTTTTTATCTGCAAAAACAGAAAGCTGTTTTTCTGGCTTTTTGAAATGGATGGTGATGTGTTTTTCCCCGCTGAACAGGTTGACTACCGATTCTATCACCTCGGAGATATTCAGCACTTCATTCTGCGCTTTCGGCATTTTGGCGAAAGAAGAAAATTCACTGGCAATGTGGGAGAGATTGTCAATCTGTTCGATGAGCGTGGATGTCACTTTTTTCGCCAGTTCGCTTGCACGCGGGTCGCCTTCGGCAGTCGCCCGCTGCAAGTGCTGGATGCTGAGCTTCATCGGAGTAAGCGGGTTCGTGATTTCATGAGCAATCTGCTTTGCCATTTCACGCCAGGCGCTTTCCCGCTCTGATTTGGCGAGCAGTTCAGCGCTGCGTTCCAACTCGACAAGCATCTTGTTATATTCGCTCACCAAGATGCCGATTTCATCGCGGCTGTCCCATTCAATCGGCTCATTTTTCTTTCCAAGCTTCACCAGCTTCAGCTTTTCGCTGATGACGCCCAGCGAACGCGTCACAGAATCGGAAAGCAGATAAGCAAGGAATCCCGCCAGCACCAGTAGCAGCACATAGACGTTGACGAGCGTTACCAGCAGGGAAGAAATCTCATTGTTCAGCTCGCGCTCTTTGGCGAAGTACGGAAGGTTGAGATAGGCAAGAAGAGTGCCTTCGTTGCTTCTGATGGGCGTATAGACGGAAATGTATTTCAGCTTCCCGATATTTTCATTTTGAATGAATTGTGTTTTGTTCTGCAGCGCCATATTCCTGAAAGCATTGGGGTCCATCATTTCTGACAGCAGTCCTTTTTCAAAAATCTCAGGCTGCGAGGTGTTGGCGATTTTACCTTCCGCATTATAAATGTTGATGTCCATTCCGTGTATATCTGAGAGCGAAGTGAGGTCAATCGGGCTGTGCGTATTTTCCCCTGAATTACCTGAAACGAGAATGGTAGAGTCCTGCTGCAAGATGTATTCAATGGCGGTGCGTATGTCATTTGATTTTTTTATAAGCAGTTCGTTGTGCGATGCTTCAAATTCGGAGGAGAAATGGGAGATGGTCACATAGCCGATGACGAAAAAAGAAAAAATGATGGTGAATATCATTGAAAACTGAATCTTATCGCGGAACGAAAGGCTGAAGGAACGCTCCCGCCTGTCACGCTGGCGGATGGCGGCTATCAGATATTTCAGCAGTATCAACGTAAGCCCAAGCAGCAGGTAAATGCAGAACAAATACGAAAAAAGAGTTACGGCTCTGAAAAAATTATTTTCAACATTTGACACGACCACCAGCTTATCGTTATTCATGCGGTAAATCAGATGTACAAGATTGCCCTCCTTCACTTCATAAAAATCTTCATCAGGAACGACCGGATTCGGGAGATTAAAGTTATAGGCATACGGATACGTTCCGCTTTTTTTAACTAAAACACCGAAGGAATAGAGTGCATAGCTGTATTTCTCCAATGCTTCAGGCGGTTTCACTTTTTCTTCCAGCAGCAATTCAGGATACAAGTTTGTTTGCGAATAGGTTTTAGGCGTCAGTTCCAGCAGCACAGCGCCAATTAATTTCCCGCGGTGAATCACCGGAAGGTTGCTGATGTAAGCGAAGCTGCCGGATGGTTTCGGAACATAAAACAAATAATCGCTTAATGTAAGCTGCATCCGTGCCTGCAGTTCGTCACTGACTAATTCCGGATATTCTTCCTGACTCGAACGAAGCATTTTTCCTTCCGTGTTGAGGGGGTAAACGTTGACGTTGTATTTGCGAAAAAAGCCGCTGAAGTATTTTGTTTTGATGCGGTCAACTATTTCCTGCGTGGAGATAAAGGGCTTGCGGAAATAGTTCCGGATGAAAAGGTCGTTGAGGATTTTTTCCTGAATGTCGAGGAACAGATATTCAGTTACGAGGTCGCGCTCAATGGAAAGCTTGCGGGCAAGGGCTTTCCGGCTGTCGAGGTTCCGTGCTTCATTATAGTGATACAGGTAAATGGACGAAAAAACTGAAAGCGCCACAATCACCGATATCATGTTCGACAGTGCTGACAGCGGTAATTGCCGGAATACGATTCTCTGCAGGATGATAATTAAGAACAAGACGGAAGCTGCAGCGAAGTATTCGAGCTTCGGGCAGTTCATCAGCGCCATGGCTCCCAGATAAATCAGAAATGAAATGCCCGTGCAGTAAATCAGAGTGCGTCCATGCATCTTCCACGAAACAATAAAGCGCAACAGTTTGGCTGTGACGAGGGCAACGCACAGGAGCGCAACGGTGATGCAGCTCAGCCCGATGAAGCTGTAACTATTAAGACTCAGAAAATCATTAAAATCAAACGGGATTTTTGAGTCCAGCAGCAGGCTGCTGATTAACGATGCCGCTGTCCTTGAGGAGAAGAAAATAAGCAGCAGCATCACAACGGCTCCGACAGATTTCACCAAAATCGGTACATTCGGAGAAAGCCTGAGCGGCACATGGCGGTAAAAAAAAATCACCAGCCAGAAAACCATCATCACGTTAATGAATAAATCACCCAGCGATTTGTTGACAGTGGATGAAGCATACAGTTGCGGATTGAAAATATCATAACTGTAAAGTCCGGGCGGGAAATTGAAAATGAGAGTGGACCCCCTTGCAGCAGCAAATACGGCAGCCAGAAAGAACAATGCCCCCCATCCGTTTATTCTTGCGATATATCTTGCCAGGAAGAAAAATGAAAACAGAAGCGATACAAAAGACAACAGCAACCATCCTACTTTGAAATAATCGGGATGAGCCCCGGCTCTCGCAAGATTCGTTTTGAGGAAGAAAAGAACTTTTCCTTCCTTGGTTTTTACCGGATAGCCGCCATCGTCTTCATTCAGCGCGAGGTCGGCATACCTTGGTAAATCAAAAGCAGGATTAAAGCTGTTTTTGAGATAATTGTTCTGAATGCTGAAATTGCTTTTAAGTGGAATCAGCCTCACCAGGCTGTAATCCTGATTTTCATAAATTCTCTTGAGCTTTGAAATCTCATAGTATCCGTTTTGCAGCCGGATGGAAGTGCTGCCTTCAGGCATGGAAGTGATGAGATAATCCGGAGGGATGGCGAGGTTTTCATTCCAGAAAACCAGGTCCTTTCCTTTGTAGATGAGGAGCGAATACGGCTTGTTCAGCAGTTCTGTGAGATAGGGTGATTCCAGCTTGTTTTTCAGAATGTCATTAAGCACCCGTTCATTTGCAAGCAGGCTGTCGTAGTCAGCGGTAATTTCCCGCAGCGCTTTTTCGGCTTTCTCAGCTAAAATCTTTTCAGGAACCGGTGAATTTATTTTTTCTGAAAGAAAAGAAATACCGTAAGATGCGGCTGCGAAGAATAAAAAGATTAACGATTGTATAATGAACCTGTTCAATGGTTATTCCTACTTCATGGTGCTTGCATTCAAGCTTAAAGTTTAGAGTTTGAGATTTAGTTGTAAATGTATTTCAAATTCCAAACCTCAAACTTTTAAACAATCACAACCCCGAATGCTTCGCTTTATCCCAAAGGGCATCCATTTCTTGCAGCGACATTTTTTTCAGGTCGCCATTATTTTGGCTGACGGTATGTTCGATATACTGAAACCGCCTCACAAATTTCTTGTTTGCCTTTTCCAGCGCCCGCTCCGGGTCAACATTCACATAGCGGGCGAAGTTGACCAAGGCAAAAAGCAGGTCGCCAAATTCGTCCTCCAATTTATCCGCGTCAGTCTGATGAGATTGAAACTCCTCTTCCAGTTCGTTTATTTCTTCTTTCACCTTATCCCACACCTGCCCGCTATGCTCCCATTGAAAACCCACCTGCTTTGCCTTATCCTGAATCCTATAGGCTTTGATGAGGGCAGGCAGTGATGAGGGCACTCCTGCCAGAATTGATTTCTTCCCTTCCTTCAGCTTTATTTTCTCCCAATTTTTTTTTACCTCCTCTTCTGTATTCACTTTCATGTCACCATAGATGTGAGGATGCCGATTGATGAGTTTCTGGCACTGCTGCTCAATAACATCACGAATACTGAATGCATTTTTCTCTGAAGCGATTTTTGCATAGAAGACCAGGTGCAGAAGCAAATCACCCAACTCTTCCTTTATCCCCTCCATGTCTTCATCAAAAAGGGCATCAGCAAGCTCATAGGTTTCTTCTATTGTCAGGTTACGCAGGCTTTGAAGGGTTTGCTTCTTGTCCCAAGGACATTTTTCCCGCAGCTCATCCATTATTTTAAGCAGTCTGCCGAAAGCTTCCTCTTCTTTTCTCATCGCGGTGGTTGATTTTATAAAAGACCAAAATTTCAAAAATGGCTTTCAGATTAAAGTTAAAACTTTTTATTCCCCGGATTTTCCTGTAAAAAAAACGGAAGGGAGATGCGTTTTACCACAACTTCTTTCCTCAGGCAGAAAAATAGAAGGTGGCAGGAGTTACAAAATCCCATAAATATGCATACAATAATTATTTGTCAATCAATTATTTATCATATTTACTTAATGTAAGGTTATTGTTCTTTTGCTTGATTTTCTGACATAAAAATTGAACTCAAATGACAACCTCACCCGTTAAATAATTGTCGTTAGAAAAAGAAAACCATTTTTAAAAACATTGCGTATAGACAAAATGATAAAAACTCACAGATTGAACAAACCAAAACCTTCAAAGGGATTGCTTTTGTTGGCTGAGCCTTTTATGGCTGACCCCAACTTCAAAAGGTCGGTGGTGTTTCTGTGCGAAAATCAAAAAAGCGGGTCAGTAGGGTTTATCCTGAATCGCCCCATGCCGTTGAAGTTGTCGGAAGCCGTGGAAGATATCTACAATTTTGACGCAACGCTCTACTTTGGGGGACCGGTTCAAACCGATACGCTTCATTTCATACATAACGTTCCCCAACTGGAAGGATGCATCAAAATAATTGAAGGGTTGTATTGGGGGGGTAATTTCGAAACACTTAAGGAGATGATTAACTCCGGGCAGGTGAAACCCGAAAACTTCCGTTTCTTCCTGGGATATTCAGGATGGGATATGAGTCAATTAGACAATGAGATTGCCGAAAACTCATGGATAATGCACCCAGCCCGGGCAGCTCACGTTTTTAAAGTGAAGCCGGATGTACTCTGGAAAGAAGTGCTGAAGGAAATGGGGGGAGAGTACGCGATGATGGTTAACTTCCCTGAAGACCCTATGTGGAATTAAGAAGCAAAGGCTTCTTCTCTGTTGGTTTTCCTTTACTCTATTGCCAACCGCCTCATCTCTGCACCCTCTTCATTTCTCAACTCCATCACGTATATTCCTTTTGCAAGGCGTTTTAAAGAAAATTTTTGCGATTGTTTGCCAGCGGCAAATTCAGCGGTATTGTCATAAACTGCTTTTCCCCAGATATTCCACAAACGCATTCGTATTTCAGTCTGTTTTTCCAGGGTGAACTGAACCAGGAAATCACCATCATTCGGATTGGGCAGAATGCTCACATTGAAACCGGAGGCTGCGTCCTGAATTCCCACGATGATGCTTATGGTTTGTGAGGCAGTGTCGCTTTGCCCGCAGGGGTCAACAACGATAAGTGTAATGGTATAATTGCCGGTGGCGGAATACGTATAGGAAGGCTCAGGTAGCTGTGAAAAAAAGTTGTCATCAAAATCCCAGAAGTAAATCAGATTCGTCCCGCTTGAGTTGTTGACAGTCGTTACGGATTTGCCGTCACTTTGAACGGTGGCGGTGAAAGCAGCATCGGCAGGCAGGCAGGTAACTACGGTTTGGGTCATGGTATCCGATGCTCCGCAGGCATCCGTTGCAATCAGGCGCACAGTGTAACTGCCGTGCTCATTGTATGTGTGAGAGATAAGGGGGGCAGTACCAAAGGTGCCGTCACCGAAATCCCAGGTCAGGGAAGCGGGGTTGCCTGTTGAGAAACTCACAAAATCAAAAGCCAGCCCGTTGGGCGTCACTTGTGTGGCGGTGAACACTGCATTGACGGTGGTGCAAATTATCAGCGTTGCAGAAGCAGTATCACTCACTGAGCAAAAATTTTCAGAAATCAGCGTGACGGTGTATGTTCCTGCAGTTTGATAAGTATGGGTAGGAGATGCGCTGGTAGAATTATTACCGTCACCAAAATCCCACAGATAAGATGCGGGCACCCCCGTTCCATTAAACTGGAAGCTCACTGTTTGACCGAAAGCCGAGGAAGAGAAGCTGTTTTGAAACGGTCCGCAAACAGTGAATGACTGGCAGTTTGTCTCCTGCGAGCATGAATTTTCAACGGTGAGACAGGCAGTGTAGCTGCCGTCATTAGCATACTGATGGGTGAGGGTGCCTGATGTGGCGCTTCCGCCATCGCCAAAGTCCCAATCGTAAGTATTGCTGAAACGGTCGTCAGCAGCGTCAAATGTCACGTCCAGACCGGTTCCGCCAATACTATAGGTAAAGCCTGCATTCACAACAGAATCAGCGCTGACATGCACAGGCGCGGCTGTTCGCGTGCTGGGACATCCCGTAGCGGTTATCTTCCAGTCGTAGAAGAAAAAATAGCTGGAAAGACCGAATGTGCTGCCGGTGATTGAAATCAGTCCGGGAATTGTATATGGATAAGTCGCGCCAGAATCATTGCGGTACAGACCGTTGGTGGTGGAGCCATTAGCATCAATCCGGTAGGAGCCAGGGGCGATGTTAAACCCAACCGGAATCGTTACCTTCACTCCCGGTGTATTCACCTGCACGCCCGTCACATTGTAAACCATGAGATTGCTGGGGTCAGTGAGTTCTGCATACACCGTACCGGTGTCGAAAGCATACACCGAAACAGAGTCGAGCCGTAAGTTCCTGTAAACTTCAAACAGCAACCCCTGCCCGCCTACGCCCGCAAAATTTGCTCCGGTGCCAATGGCGTTGTCCGCAGGACCCACAGTAAACTTTGCAGGTGATGACGCTTCCACGTAGTAGGTGACGGATGAATCCAAAGGCGGAGTGGTGAATGGATTTCCTGAAAAAACGGCATTGCCGCCAGCGGGTACATCAAACCATGTATAATCAAGATTTGGCATTGCATCTACACTGATGACTGTGGTTTCCCCTTTGCAAATGGAGTCATTATACGCTAAAAGTGCGGGCTGTGCAGTTGACGCATTGATTTGCCGGCTGAAGATAACCGTATCGTTAAAAGGATTTCCCTCACCGGCAGTATGCGCAATTACCGTAAAAGTCAATGTGCCACCGGAAATGAAATTAATGGTTCCGAGATGGACGGTGTCGGTTTGTCCGTTGGATAATGAATCGGTTGACACCGCGCTCAATGTGTCAAAAAAAGTTCCGCCTGTAACATAAGCGGTGACTGTTGTAAAACTGGTGGTGCCAAAACCGAAATTGCTTATCACTGCTGAAACCGGTATTGCCGGGCTGCCGCAAATTAGGTTTCCCGGCTCGGTAAGGGAGATGACAGTGGCATCAACCAGCAGGGGCGTGAATTCGAATGCTCCGATATCGGGTGTCGTCAGGCTGC
>DATLYB010000336.1:0-2686 GCA_035575215.1 Chitinophagales bacterium | reverse complement strand
ATTTGCGCCAATTACGGTGATGCTGCTTTCCATGTTTTTATCCCAGCAGGAGGTGGAAAAATTAATGGAGCCGATGCCACCGTTCACAAACTCGAAGCTCACGATGCCGCTGTCTTCAAACTCGGTGGTGGTGCGGTGGTTGAAGTTGGCAAACCGCGCCTGGATGTTACGGATGTCGCCAAACACCCAATACATAATGTCAATAAAGTGGCTGAATTGAGTGAAAAGCGTTCCGCCATCTTTTAAGAGCAATCCTTTCCAATCGCCCTTTTTGTAATAGCGCTCATCCCGGTTCCAGTAACAGTTGATTTGCACCAGGAAGACCTTTCCCAGAATTCCCTTTTCCACGATTGACTTCAGCCATTTGGAAGGCGGGCTGTAGCGGTTTTGCTTCACGACAAATACATTCCGCGATACATGCAGCGACTTGTAGATGATCTGCTCGCATTGGGCTTTGGTGAGCGCCATCGGTTTTTCAATCACCACGTGATAATTATTTTCGAGCGCCTGAATGGCAAGGGGGGCATGCAGGTCGTTTGGCGTGCAGACGCATATCACATCAGGCTTTGAATCGGCTTGATTCAGCTCATGCAGCGATTCAAAAACAGGAACGTTAAAATCCTTTTTGGCAGCCTGACGTTTTCCGGCATCCACGTCAATAACAGCCGTCAATTCAGCGCCCGGATGATTGCGCACAATGGTGGCGTGCCGCTTGCCGATTAGCCCGTATCCTGCTATCCCAAATTTTACCGGATGATTCATTGGAAGTAAAGCCATCCAAAAAAAGTTGGTAAATATACCATATTGCCCTCCATCTCAGCTTAATGAATTTGCAAAAAATAGCTGAGCAATACTTCCATCCTTATAAATTTGCGCCCATTCTTTGACGATGAGAGTACCTTTTGTTGACCTCTATGCGCAGTATGAAAGCATCCGGGCTGAAATTGACGCTTCCATACAAAATTGCATCAACACGGCTTCCTTTATTGGCGGAGAGGCTGTCAGAAAATTCGAGCTGGAGTTTGCCTCGTTCCTTGGCGTGAAGCATTGCATCGGTTGCGGAAACGGCACCGATTCGCTGGAGATTCTGCTCAAGACTCTGGGAATAGGAGCCGGTGATGAGGTGCTCGTTCCTGCCATGTCGTGGATTTCCACCTCTGAGGCGGTTTCCGCTGCGGGAGCAGTGCCTGTTTTTGTGGATGTCCTTCCTGATTATTACACTATCAATCCGGCTAAAATTGAAGAGAAAATAACAGTGCGAACAAAGGCCATCCTACCCGTTCACCTGTATGGCTTGCCTGCGGAGATGGATGAGATTATGCGCATCGCAAAAAAGCATGGCTTGAAAGTGCTGGAAGATTGTGCCCAATCCCATGGGGCAATTTACAGGGGGCGCATGACGGGAACATTCGGTGATGCCGCTTCATTCAGCTTTTATCCGGGGAAAAATCTGGGAGCCTATGGCGATGGCGGAGGCATGGTGACAAATAATGATGAATTCGCCTTGTTTGCGCGGAGGTATGCCAACCATGGCGGCATAAAAAAACACGAGCATGAGATGGAAGGCAGAAACAGCAGGCTGGATGCCATTCAGGCGGCTGTCCTTTCGGTGAAGCTGAAATACCTTCCCCTTTGGACCGAAAAGAGAAGGGGGGTTGCAAACTGGTATCGCAAGTATTTGGAGAAAACAAATGTTGTGTTGCCGCAATGCCCTGACTACTCGCAGCATGTTTACCATTTGTTTGTCGTCAGAGTAAAAAACCGGGAGCGGGCGTTGAATGAGTTGCACCAGCGGGGCATACAAGCCGCCTTGCATTATCCCGTTGCCTTGCCATTTCTGAAAGCTTACAGCCGCTTCGGCTGTAAAAAATCCGATTTTCCGGTCGCAGCAGCGATGCAGGAAGAAATCATTTCACTGCCGATGTATGCTGAACTGACGGAGGACATGGTGAAGTATGTGGCTGAACAACTCCTGAAAATAATAACACGGGAATAACCTATATTCATTTGGGCAGAATGGTGATGAGCGGCAAAAGTTTCAGTAAATCTCTTTTTAAAATTCATTTCCGCAACTCACGTGAAAAAAAATCTGGTAATCATAGCAGGCTCGTATCCCTACGGGCAGCGGGAGTCTTTTCTTGAGGCGGAACTTCATGTGGTATCAAGCTTTTTCAGCAAAATTTATATTATCGTCCCCGAACATCACACTGTAGATAAGACCGGCTCCCGATTCTCATTGCCGACCAATGCGGAGGTGGTATTGATTGACAACAAGCTCAGTGTGTTTGCAAAAGCTGTTTCGGTTTTCAGCCTGTTTACGCCCAGGATATTGCATCATTTGAGGCAAATCAGGGTAAAATACCGGTTGGCTTTCAGCCTGAGTATTTTTAAGATTTTATTTGCCTACGAAGCAAAAGAGCGTGTATTCAGAAAATTGCTGCTTAAAGAATTATCGCAAAGAGGCATTGAACTCAACGGCTTATGCCTTTACACTTACTGGCTCACCGAATATACCTGCGCCATAGCACGGATAAAGGAATCGCATCCGGAAGTGAAAACCATCACGAGGGCACATGGGTGGGACGTTTATTTCGAACGGCATCACCCGCCCTATCTTCCTCTGAGGGAATACATCCTGAGTCATATGGACAGAATTGCCGTCATTTCAGGGCACGGAAGAAATTAT
>DATLYB010000335.1:0-17939 GCA_035575215.1 Chitinophagales bacterium | reverse complement strand
ACGCCATTGTAATGCTTGTAGCCGTAAGCTTCGTAAACTTTGTTCCTTCTTCGCACGGAGCCCGCAATGTCAAAGTAGGTTTTGAATTCAATCTCAAATTCGGTGGAAGAGTTTGGAAAAAGCGGCTTGTCAAGCTTCACACGGAAAATTGTGTTATCCAGCTCAATCGTCAATTGCTTTCCCCTGTGCCTGAATGACTGAACCGTAGTGCCGAGTTGTTGCGATTCATACTTGCCGTATTTCGGCTTCACCTGGTTGTTGCGGTGTAAATTATCATAGTAAGAGCCGGGCTGAAAAGCGTTTTCATACAAATGGAAAAATACTTCGCGTAACGTGTCGGGAGAATTGTTCCAGTAAGTGAGTTTCAGGTTTCCGTCAATGATGTCGGTTTGCTCATCCACGTTCGCCTTGATTTCATAATGCACATCCTGCTGCCAGTAGCCGGGATAGGGCGGGCGGTTTTTCCAGTAATACGGATTGTCTTTGTGTTGATAGGTGTTGGGGGGATGGAGCGGGTCATAGGGCTGTGCAGAGATAATCAGAAATGAAAGATTGAAAATGAAAAATGAAAGCCACCGCGCTGCGGCAGATAGAAAAGGCTTTTGTAATTTCATCGCGAACAAAATAAAAAGATTTGGACAAAAGCCTGTTATACAAAATCGCCCTCACGCTGATTCCCAATGTGGGACCGATTCTGGCGCGCAACCTCATCGGCTATTGCGGAGGCGTAGAGGAAGTGTTCAGAGCGAAACCCGCGAGGCTGAAAAAAATTCCTGGCATCGGTGAAAAGACCGCGAATGAAATTCACCGGGCTGACGTAATGGGAAAAGCAGAACAGGAAATGGAATTCATTGAAAAACACAAAATACAGCCCCTTTTCTATCTGGATGAAAATTATCCGGCAAGACTGAAGGACTGCCATGACAGTCCGATTCTGCTTTATTATAAAGGCACAGCGGACTTGAATGCGCCCCGTGTCGTGGGGATTGTCGGCACGCGCAGCGCAACCGATTACGGAAAATCGGTGACGGAAAAAATTGTCGAAGCGCTCGTACAAAGCGATGCGCTGGTGGTTAGCGGGCTGGCGTATGGCATTGACGTTTGCGCGCATAAAGCTGCGCTCGACAATGGACTGAAGACAGTTGGCGTGCTGGGTCATGGGTTGCATACGATTTACCCATCCGTGCATCGCAGCATCGCAAAAAAAATGGCGGAGCAGGGAGGGCTGCTCACCGAATTCACTTCCGATTCGAAGTTTGAGAAAACCAATTTTCCCGCTCGCAACAGAATCATTGCAGGATTGGCGGATGCGCTGATTGTTGTGGAAACACGCAAAAAAGGCGGAGCGATTATCACCGCTGAGATTGCCAATTCTTACAACAAAGAAGTGTTTGCCGTGCCGGGAAATATCGGCAACACGTTTTCCGAAGGATGCAATTTTTTAATTCGCACAAACAAAGCCATCCTGCTGGATGATTTGGATGAATTCATGTTCGCAATGGGCTGGAAGCAGGAGAACGGGAAGCCTGCCGCCAGACAAGCCGAGCTTTTCGCGGAGCTGGAGCCTGACGAAAAAATTTTGGTGGACATGCTCAGAGAGCAGAAAATGCGAATTGATGAAATTTCCGCGCGCATGAACCGCCCCAGCGGCATCATCGCCAACAGCCTCCTGAGCCTTGAACTGAAAGGCATCGTGAAAACGCTGCCGGGAAAAGTCTATGAGCTTTGCTGAAAAAATCTCTATTAAATGAAGGAAATCCTGACCGAAGTTGCGCTCAGTGACGGTTCAGCCAACAAGTTCACCATCTTTGCCCATCAGGAAAACACTTCTGCTCCGGTGTTCGTGCTGTTTCCGGCAATGGGAACGCCCGCTTCCTATTACAATGTCTTCGCCCAAGAGCTGGCAAGGCAAGGAGTCATCGTCATCACCGCTGACCTGCGCGGCATCGGCCATTCGAGCGTAAGACCTAAACGCGGAAGTGATTTCGGCTTCCGCGAAATGATTGAGCTGGATTATAAAGGCATTCTTGACAAAATCCATTCGCTTTATCCGGACAATAAAAAATTCATCATTGGACACAGCCTTGGCGGAATTCTCGGCAGCTTGTATTCAAGCCGGTTTCCCGGCACGATTGACGGACTGATTTTAGTGGCTGCTGTCAACATCCATTACAAGGGCTGGAGCGGAGCAAGCAAATGGGGTCTGCTGGTCAGCACGCAATTTTTCAGAATCCTCGCATCCGTGGCGGGATATTTCCCCGGAGATATCGTAGGCTTTGGCGGAAGGGGTGCACGGACGGTAATCAAGGACTGGAGCTACACGGCACAGACGGGCAGATACCGCGTCAGCAACAGCCGGCATGACTATGAGCAAAAGCTGAAGGACGTCATTCTCCCGATTCTTGCGATTTCTTTCAGCGCTGACACGTATGCGCCAAAGCGGGCGGTTGAAAAGCTGCTCAGCAAATTTCATCCCGCTTCAAAAATCAAACATATACATCTGACTCACATCTCCGGTTCCCACAAAAAATACAGTCACTACAACTGGGTGAAAAATAATGCCGAGGTGATTTCCATCATCCGCGCCTGGGCGGAAAGTATTAAATGAAATCAATTGCAGAATCAACACAACAATTATTCTCTCCCCACATTCCATTTTAGAAATGAGAACATCGCCACGTCAAATATAAAGTGGGCGACCATCGCGGCATAAATGCCGAAAAGCTCGTAGAGGTAGCCCAGCCCGGCACTGATGATTATCATAAACAAGCCGTACATGGTGATGGGCCAGTTGAAAGGGTTGAGATACCCGTGAAGGAAAATGAAAAGAACGGAGGCGGGCCAAATGCCGATATGCGGCTGCACGGCTCCGCGAAAAAGAATCTCCTCCCCCACTGCCGCGCACAGCGAATAAAAGAAGATATGAACCGCAGAGGGATTGATGGCAGCGATTAGCCCGGTAAAAAAAATCCTCGATGGCATGAACCACCGGCTTCTCACCAATACCAGGGCAACCATTACAGCCGTCAGCCCGAAGAAAGTGCCCCGCAGCAACTGCATCTTCCAGGATGCGCCTTCACCGAAAAATTCGCGGATGCTTTTTCCCTGAAAAAAATAAATCGAGGTCAGGCCGGCTGCGCTGAATCCAAAGAGTGTAACGAGGCTGAGAAAAAATAGCGTGCGCCTGTTGAAATGCAAGAGTGAAGAATTGTTCTCAAAATTCATGTTATTATGCAACAAATCAAAACAGGAGTAATTTCCGAATTTTGAAGGGCTCCATGCCTTGTCGCCTTAAAATTGTTTGTTCCGGCAGATGAAATACATCCGGTATGCGTTATTTTTCATCAACTTGACGTGTGTTTTTTTATTCTTGATTTCCTGCCTCGCCCCGTTTATCAATCCGCAAATTTTTTGGTTTTCCGGATTTGCCGGACTGGGGTTTCTGCCGCTGCTGCTTGCAAATTTTTTCTGGATTGCTTTCTGGATATTGTTTAAAAGAAAGTTTGCGCTGGTTTCACTCATTGCATTGCTGCTCGGCTCCTGGAATATTGTCAATCACGTTTCAGTGGCTTCCTGCCCCACCGTCTCCGCGGGAAATTCTTTCTCCATCATGAGTTTCAACGTGAAAGTGTTCGACCTTTACACGTGGAATAATTATCCCGGCTCCCGGGATGCCCTGCTCCGGGTGATTGAATATGCCAATCCCGATGTGCTGTGCCTGCAGGAGTTTTATGAAAATGATTTGGAACAGCAAAGCGCTTTGACAAGCCTGAAAATGCGATACCCTTATTTTCATTTTCATAAAATACTGACTTTGAACGGGCACAGCCATTGGGGCATTGCCACATTTTCAAAATTTCCAATCACCGGCAGAAACGCCATCGAGTTCCCTGACGCTTTTCAGAATCAGGCTGTCGCCACCGACATCATCATACAGGGCGATACCCTCCGGGTGTTCAATGCCCACTTGCAGTCTATTTTCCTTGACCGCGATGATTTTGCCAACCTGACGGGTGCCAACGGAAGCGAAAAAATCGAACCATCGTTTTGGAGGATTTTCAGAAAAATGAAAGATGCGTTCATTAAACGCGCGGCACAGGCTGAGATACTTGCAGAGCAAATTGCAGAAAGCCCCTACAAGGTCTTTGTATGCGCTGATTTCAATGACACCCCCAACTCTTACACTTACAGGGTGGTGTCCGAAGGACTGAATGATTCTTTCAAAGCAGCCGGCTGCGGCATCGGCCGCACATTTTCTTCTCAACGCCCGCTTTTAAGGATTGACTACATTCTGGCTGACAAGCGCATCCGCATCCATTCACACCAGGTTATCCGGAACTTCACTTCCGACCACTTTGGAGTGAAGGCATCGTTTGATTTGTGACCGAGGCTGCTTTATTTTTCAGTGATGAAAGCTTCTGAAGAAAACTTTGAAGAAAAAGAAAAGGCGGTGACGGCTTACCCCTCAGGATTAATCCTTCTCCAACGGAAGCCCGTTTTCCTTCCAGTTCAGAATTCCGCCATTCAGCTCATACACGGTTTTAAACCCTGCACTCCGCATGAATTTGGCTGCCTGCGCGCTGCGCGAGCCGGAACGGCAGTACACATAATACGTTTTTGAAGAATCCAGATTTTTCACTTTATCCGGGAAAGAAGCATCTCTGAAGTCAATATTGTGCGCGCCCGGCAGGTGACCTTCGGCAAACTCAGCCGGGGTGCGCACGTCCAGCAGCACGGCTGCGGTGTCTTTTTTCAGCCTGGCATTGAAATCCTTCGGCTCAAGGGCATTTTGTCCGCTTCCACTCTGGCATGAAAACAAAACCCAAACAAATGAAGCCGCACCAAGATGAATCGGAAAAAGCTTTCTGAACATAGTCTTGGCAAATTTGCGAATTATCCAATTGTCACACTTCTGAATCATCGGGGTACAAATCTTTCACCGAGCCGAAGCCAATCACGTCTTTCAGCACGTCATTCTCCCGCACCTCGATGGCTTTTTTAATCTTGTCACCCCCGTATTTCCCCTTTATTTCATAAACCGTTTTGCGCAGCTTGTCCTTTCGCACGTTGTCCTCAAAAAGGCTGTATTGCACCATCTCATCCGGCACAAAATCCGTGACGCCCACGCCCAGCGCAGTGACATTATGGTTAATCAGCGGCTCGCAATGATGCGTTTCCCGGAATTTTCTCATTCGCGATTTTACAATCTCCAGGATTTCCGTTCCGTCCTGAACGGGTTGCTGGCGAATCACTTTATCCGCCCAATGATAATTGTTTTCATAGCTGATGTTCATGAAAATCTCCCGCGCAAAAAATCCGTTTTTCACCATGCGCCTCTCCAGCGTCATGCAAAGAGTCAGCAGGATATCGTTCAGAATTTCCACCGAAGCGCGCTGCTTTTTTGACACCTGCCGCATTGCCTGCATACTTTTATAGCCATGCGTCATCAAATCCACCTCGGCAAAGTTGAGGCGCAGATGCCAGTGCAGGCCAAGAATGCTTTTACAAGCGACTTTGAGATGTTCGGGGGTGGAATGCCGCAACTGCAGCGGGGTGTGGATGCCGCCCTGCTGCAACCGTGCCGCCATGCCCGTGCTGATGCCCGGCAGGTCGGTGAGCTGCAGTCTGCTTAACACCTCGTCAATGTTAGAAGGAGAAATCATCACCAGCCCATCCGGCTTTTCAAGGTCAGAGGCAAGCTTGGCAAGGAAAGCATTCGGGGCAATGCCGATGGAACACCTGAGCCAATCGCCCACCTCAGAGCGGATGTCGCGTTTTATTTTACGCGCCAGCTCCACCGGATTTTTATACAGCAGCCGGTAGGAGGAAAGGTCCATCACCGCCTCGTCAATGCTCTTGGGAATCACCTCGCTGCAATAATTTTTCAGCACCTCGATAAACCGGATGTGAAACTCGCGGTATCGCGCGGGATTAGTTTCCAGCGGAACCAGTTCCGGACAAATTTTCATCGCCTCATTCAGCCGCATTCCGGTGGTGACGCCCCGCTTTTTAGCTTCGATGGAAGGAGCGATTACGCATCCGTATTTTCCCGGATACACGCACACGCCTACCGGTCTGCCGCGCAGATAGTAATTCACCTGCTGCTCACAGCTTGCAAAGAAGCTGTTCATGTCCACAAAGAACACGAGCGTATTGCAATCGTAGGCGTGGCGGTTGAAATTGATGTTCAGAGTCATTTTATCTAAGCTGAAATTACACTAAAGCTTTGGACTTACCTGCTGCCGCTTCCAATCGTCCGCTTTCCCTTCAGCCGTTTCCCCCTTAAAAATTATCTTTACGCCCCATGTCAACGCTTCATGTTTACAACAGCCTTTCGCGCAGAAAGGAAAAATTCGAGCCGCTGAATCCGCCTTTTGTGGGGATGTATGTCTGCGGACCTACGGTATATGGCGAGCCGCATCTCGGTCATGCGCGCCCCGCGATTACGTTTGACGTAGTGTTCCGCTACCTGAAATTTCTGGGCTACAAAGTGCGCTACGTGCGCAACATCACCGATGTGGGGCACCTGGTGAACGATGCCGATGCAGGCGAAGATAAAATCGCGAAGAAGGCGCGCGTGGAAAAACTGGAACCGATGGAAGTGGTGCAGTTCTACACCAACAAGTATCACGAAGCGATGCAACTGCTGAACGTGCTGCCCCCCAGCATCGAGCCCTTTGCATCAGGGCATATCATCGAGCAAATCAAAATGATTGAGGAAATTCTGAAGGCAGGATACGCTTACGTTTCTGACGGCTCGGTGTATTTCGATGTGGTGAAGTATAACAAGGACAAACACAACTACGGCAAGCTTTCCGGCAGAGTGATTGAGGAACTGACGGAAAGCGAGCGTACACTGGAAGGTCAGGAGGAGAAGCGCAACAAAGTGGATTTTGCTTTGTGGAAGAAGGCCGCGCCTGAACACATCATGCGCTGGGAATCTCCCTGGAGCGTGGGATTTCCCGGCTGGCACCTCGAATGCTCGGTGATGAGCATAAAATATCTCGGTATCCCTTTTGACATTCATGGGGGCGGAATGGATTTGCTATTTCCCCATCACGAGTGCGAGATTGCGCAATCCGTTGCGGGCACGGGCATTGAGCCGGTGAAATACTGGCTTCACAACAACATGATTACGATTAACGGGCAGAAGATGGGCAAGTCGCTGGGCAACGCAGTGAACCTCGAACAGTTTTTCAGCGGGAATCATCCGCTGCTGGAAAAAGGCTATTCGCCCATGACGATTCGGTTTTTCATGCTGCAGTCGCATTACCGCAGCACGCTTGATTTCTCCAACGATGCCCTGAAGGCGGCTGAGAAGGGATTCAGAAAGCTGCTCAACACCCTTGGCAATCTGGAGAAGATGGAATACCCTCCCTCCGCAGGCAGCCTCAATGAATCGTTGGAAAAGGAAATCATCGCTCTCTGCGAACAGTGTAAGGAGCACATGGATGATGATTTCAACACCGCCATGACGCTTGCCGCGCTTTTTGAGCTTGCTGCAAAAATCAACGCGTTCCATGACAAGCTTGTGCCGCTGAATTCAATCAGCAAGGCGGCTTTCGACAAAATGAAACAAACCTTTCGCACGTATATCATTGACATCCTCGGATTGAAAGATGAACAATCGGACAATCATCATCTCACCGAAGGCTTGATGCAATTGATTATTGACATCCGAAAAAAAGTGCGCGAGAAAAAAGATTACGCCACCTCCGACCTCATCCGCGATGAGTTGGGCAAACTCCATATCCAATTGCTTGATGGCAGGGAAGGCACCACCTGGACAATTAAAACAGACTGATGAAGAAAGGTTTAACCCTTAAGCTGATTGCCCTCTTCCTCCTTGCGGTGCTGGGCGCCTATGTGTTCATGCTTGCCGGTAAGAATGGATTTTTCAACCGCAAGGACCATTCTCTCCCGCCTCCAAAAACCACGCTTGTTTCCACCCCTTCCTTTAATGCCGATTCCGCTTTTTATTTTCTGCAGAAGCAAGTCGCATTCGGACCGCGAGTTCCAAACACAACCGCTCACGTGAACTGCGGCAATTGGCTGGACAGCATCCTGCGGCAATCGGCTGACACGGTGTATCTGCAAACCGGACAGGTGACTGCCTATGATGGCACCAAGCTGAATTTCAAAAACATCATCGCGTCATTCAATCCAGAAACAAAACAGCGGATTTTTCTCTGCGCCCACTGGGATACCCGCCCTTTCGCTGACCAAGACCCTGATGCCGATAAGCGCAAGCTGCCGAATGATGGGGCGGATGATGGCGCCAGCGGAGTGGCGGTGCTCATTGAGGTTGCACGTGCGCTTAAACAACAGCCTGTAAAAATCGGTCTGGACCTCATCCTGTTTGACGTGGAAGATTACGGACAGCCGGATGAAGGCGTTTCCGACAAGCCCGACACCTATTGCCTCGGTTCGCAATACTGGGCGAAGAATCCCCACGTGCCCAACTACAAGGCGCAGTACGGCATCCTGCTCGACATGGTGGGAGCAAAAGGCGCCTCCTTCCCGATGGAAGCCTACTCGCAGCAATTCGCACCTTCGCTGCTTCGAAGGGTGTGGAACAACGGGGTGCAGCTTGGCTATTCCAATTACTTTCAATTCAAAGAATCAAAGCGCCCGGTGATTGATGACCATTATTACATTCACAAAATCGCTGGCTTCCCGGTAATCAACATCATTCACATTGATCCTGACGCTCAGAAAATGTTCGGGGATTACTGGCATACCCACAAAGACAACCTCTCCCTCATTGACAAAAACACGCTTAAAGCCGTTGGGCAAACCATCCTGCAAACCGTGTATCAGGAAGATGCGGGAGTGATGTAATTACGGTTACAAATTATCGGTTGCAAAATCCCGGTGTTTTTGAAAAAATACCGCGGATGGCGAACCACAACACCGTGAGGGGCTGCCATGAGGACGGTCCGGCATTGTTGATTGCCTCCTGCAAGCAATTGACCAAATCAAAGCGCTGAAGGATAACAACATCCTAACAAGTCTCTGGACAATGACGGAAGTGATTTTTGACAAGGGCATCTGATGTTGAAGTGAAGCAATTGGAAGAAACTAAAAACGTGCTGTATCTGAGGATGTCACTCATCCATGACCGGATTTGCAAGCGGCATCGTTTCCGATAACATTACGATACGCTTCACTATGAAAACAGTGTGCCCTTCCTGTTGATGCTCCCGTGGGCGTTGCGTTTGAGTCACTGATTTGCCGTTTTCAGTTTTTGCAAACAAGAAAACCCGCACGGAAACAAGCGGGTTTTCTTGTTTGCCGAAATATCATCACATATCATCACAGCCGATTGATATTATGTGGTTTGCCTCTAAAATTACCTTCTGATTCCCGATTGCAAACATTTGGCAAACCAAAGATTATTCTTTGAGAGCATGAATATCAAACAATACATTTCAAAACACCTTGTATCCAATCCATTCCCGCATGTCTTTATCAAACAGGAACACATGACCGTTAGCATAAGAAAAATTGAACATCTCGTTGTAAGGCGCATCATCCGGCAGGGTGACCGTTGTTTGGTACTCGCCTTTCTTGTTGAAGAAGTAAACTTCGGCATCTAAAAAATTGTAAACCCCGATTTCGGCATTTTTCTGTCCGGTGTAAACCATGGCGCTATTCAGGTTTTCAAACGGAACGGGACAGTTTTTCAGCTTGATGATTTTCCCTTTCTTGCCGGCAGTGCGCTTGTAGGGAATCACCTCACCGCTGGTGTAATCAAAATAAAATATCTGGTCGGATGCTGCATCATAAGCGCCTACCGATTGTTCATCAGGCTGCACATTAGGGTATTTGTTTTCAGGGTTACCTTCGGGCATACCCTCCTTATCCAAGGCAATCGCATAGATGCCATCGCCCCCGTAACTGTTGCCTTCCAGGTTTTTTGATTTTTCATTGTACCATAATCCGCGGGCATCAAAGCCGATGGCGCCCCGGTAGATATTTTCTCCCCCTGTAAAACATTCCAGCGGAAATTCAGCATTGCCGGCAATGGCACAGTAATAGATTTTTTTCAAAGGATTATAGGCTACGGCTATCCCGTTAGCACCGCCCCCTTGCTGAATGGCTAAATACAGAGTTGCTTCAGGATGGGTGTTAAGCTGGGCATTTGCAATGAAGCAGGTGTTTACAAAAAGGGATAATAATATGATTCGCATAGGCAGGTATTTTTTTAATTGAGCAATGATAAAAGTCCGCCATAGATGCAGGCGTGCATGTTTTGCACAATTGCGAAAGGAATTGTCATACAATCAGATTCCAGCTAAGAGTGAATCATAAACACGGGTTGGTGAATTAAGAAGTTTCATCCGAATAAATGAAAACCTTTAACCTTTTTTAACTTGACAGAAAAACCTATGTTTTTTTATTTTTGCCCCGCTTTTAAAAAGTGTTGGGTGTTGGGGAGAAAGCAACAACCCCTACCACCGCTCACAACAAATAAAAATGAACATACGGGTCGAAGGACTGACAAAAACCTATGGTGCCCAGCGGGCGGTAGATAACATTTCTTTTGAAGTAAAGACCGGAGAAATTCTGGGATTTTTAGGACCCAACGGAGCGGGCAAAACCACCACGATGAAAATCATTACCTGCTACATGGCGCCCACTTCCGGAAGGGCTTACATCGGAAATCTCAACATCCTGGAACATCAGGAAGAGGTGAAAAAGAAAATCGGCTACCTGCCGGAAAACAATCCCCTTTATACGGATATGTATGTCATCGAATACCTTGAATTCATGGCAGGCTTGCAGGGGGTGCCTGCAACAGCCATCAAAGACCGCGTGATTGAGATGGTGCGCAAATGCGGATTGGATGCCGAAAAGCATAAGAAAATCGGAGAGTTGTCGAAAGGCTACCGCCAGCGGGTGGGACTTGCGCAAGCGATGATTCATAACCCTGATGTGCTGATTTTGGACGAACCCACTACCGGACTCGACCCTAACCAGATTGTAGAAATCAGAAAACTGATTAAGGAGTTGGGCAGGGAGAAAACGGTGATTCTCAGCACGCACATCCTGCCGGAAGTGGAAGCAACCTGCGACCGTATCCTGATTATCAGCAACGGCAAAATTGTGGCTGACGGCTCGCCTGACACGTTGCGCAAGCAGGCGCAGGGACAGGAGGTGCTGAAGGTAACGATTGAAAATGGCGAGGCGAATTCGATTATCAAAGGACTGCAGTCACTCGATACGGTGGCAATGGTGGACCCGATTTCCGAAAAGCAATCTTCGTTCACCGTTCAGAGCAGGCCGAATGCTTCATCCCGCAGGGCAGTGTTTGAGTTGTGCGTGAAAAATAACTGGATACTCACAGAGCTCACTCCGCTTGAAACCAAACTCGAAGATATTTTCAGAAACCTGACGATGAACTGAGGATAATGTTTACCAATTACGGTTTAGATTTCATGGTTAAAGCAGCAATAACTGATAATCTTTCCTTCCACGTTTGTTGCTGGTCATTTGGAGTTGATAGGGGTAACTGCTCATTAGCTCGGAAAACGACAAACTACAAACCGCAAACGAATAGATAATAATGAAAGCCACCTGGATAATCGCCAAAAAAGAGTTGGTATCATTTTTTGATTCGCTCGTTGCCTACGTGCTGCTGGTGGTGTTTCTGGGGATGAGCGGCTTTTTCACCTGGATTTACGGCAGCGATATTTTCCTGAGAGGGCAGGTGACGCTGGAGCCGTTTTTCGGAGTGGCTTACTGGACGCTGTTCTTCTTCATCCCCGCGCTCACCATGCGCATGCTGGCGGAAGAAAACAGAACCGGAACCATCGAACTGCTTCAAACCAAATCGGTCAGCGACTGGCAAATCCTTTTCGGAAAATCACTCGCATGCCTGCTTTTGATTCTGATTGCCTTGGCCTTTACGTTTCCGTATTATTTCACGCTCACCAAGCTGGGCGACCCCGACCATGGCGCAATCTGGTGCGGCTATCTCGGCTTGATTCTGATGAGTTGTGTTTACATCAGCATCGGCATGTTTGCCAGCAGCATCACTAACAATCAAATCGTGGCGTTTCTGGTGTCGCTGCTGATTGGAGTTTTTTTCCTCATCATTTTTGACGTACTGTCATCGGGTTCGTCAGGCATTGTTGCCGATGTGCTGCATTATCTGAGCATGACCACGCATTTCGATTCCATTTCGCGCGGAGTGGTTGACACAAAAGATATTTTGTATTTCGTGCTGCTTTCGTTTGCGGGGTTGGTATTTGCTGAAAATGTATTAACGAAACGAAACATTGTCGGTTGATATGAAAAAAAGCCAGCTTCAAATGAGGGTATTGCTGGTGACGGTAATCGTCATCCTGGCAGGATTTCTGTCAGCGCAATTTTCGCTCCGGCTCGATTTCACTGGCGACAAGCGCTATACGCTCAGCAAAGCCACCCGCGACATTTTAAGCGGCTTGAAAGAACCCGTAACAGTTACCGCTTATTTCTCCAAAAACCTTCCGCCCAATATCGTTCAAACCAAAAATGACTTCAAAGATTTGCTGGTGGAATATGCCAGCCGCTCCAATGGCAACGTGGTGTATGAATTCATTGACCCCAGCGAAAAGCCGGAGCTGGAGCAACAGGCGCTGCAGTCGGGCATTCAAACGGTGATGATTAACGTGCGTGAGAAAGATGAGATGAAACAGCAGAAAGCTTATCTGGGCGCTGTGCTGAAGATGGGCGACCAGAGCGATGTGATTCCGTTTCTGCAACCGGGTGCAGCGATGGAGTATGCCCTATCCTCCAGCATCAAAAAACTTTCAGTGAAAGAAAAAACGAAGGTCGCTTTTGTGCAAGGTCATGGCGAGCCTTCGCTGGATGAGATGCAGCAGGTGAGAAGCATCTTAAATGTGCTATACGATATTTCCGCTTATACCATCAATGACACGGATGCCATCCCAACCTCTTACAAGACGCTGGTGATAGTGGCGCCCGAAGATTCCTTCAGCCCCGCTCATTTGCAAAAGCTGGATGAATACATTTCCAATGGCGGGAATTTACTGGTATCAATTAACCGTGTGAACGGAGATTTCAATACAAGCATGGGAAAACCCGTGAACACCGGTTTGGAAGAATGGCTGAACAAGAAAGGAATCTCGGTGGAAGAAAAATTCGTGCTTGACGCACAGTGCGGCTCGGTGACTGTTCAGCAGCGCCAGGGGTTTTTCACCATTCAAACGCCCGTGCAGTTTCCCTACCTTCCGCTGATTTCCACTTTCGCAGACCACCCGATTTCAAAAGGTTTGGAACGCGTCCTGCTGCCTTTTGCAAGCCCGATTACTTTTTCATTCTCCGACACCACCATGAAGGCGGTGGTGCTCGCCAAAACATCAGCCAAATCGAACACCGAACCGGGCAGCACGTTTTTCAACGTGATGAAAAATTACACCAACAACGATTTTCCGCTTGCATCGCTGCCGGTGGCGCTGGCGGTGGAAGGGAAACTGGCAGGCTCCCGCACTTCAAAGATGGTAGTGTTTGGTGATGGCGATTTTGCCGTGAACGGGCAGGGGCGGGAATACCAGCAGTTGCAGCCTGACAACGTCAGCTTTTTCGTCAACGCGGTTGACTGGCTCTCTGACGACACCGGCTTGAACGAATTGCGCACCAAAGGCATCTCATCACGCCCCATCAAGGCTGAACTGGACGACAGCAAGCGTACCATGATTAAATACAGCAACTTCCTGGCGCCCATCCTGCTGATTATCGTGTACGGTTTTGTCAGGATGCAATTCCGCAGGAAGAAAAGGATGAAATGGATGGAGGAACGCTATGTCTAAATTTTCCAATACCAAACTGCTGCTGATTCTGGTGGCATTGGCAGCCGTAATTGCCATCGTGAAATACCTTGACGTGAGCAAGGGAGAACGCAATTTCAGAAGCGAATTGGTAAAGATTGACACGGCAAAAATTTCATCCATCTATATCTATCCGAAATCGAAAAAAGGACAGGAAGTTAAGCTATTCAGGGAAAACGGGCAGTGGAAAGTACGCGTGAATGAAAATAAAAATCAGAACGTGGATTATTCCAGGATATCCGGCCTGTTTAAAACCATCACCGGCATCAAGCCCGTCAGGCTGGCGGCAAGAAACATGGAGAAGTGGAAAGACTTTGAAGTGGATACCTCCGGTACGCGCGTGAAAGTGCATGAAGGCGATAAGAAAACACTGGACATCATCATCGGAAAAATGAACTTCATCGGAGGACGTGACGTGGAAACATTCGTGAGGCTGGATAATGAAACAGAAACCTATGCTGTCAGCGGCTTTCTTGATGCCACGTTCAACACCGGTATTGACGAGTGGCGCGACAAAACCCTCATCAAAAATGGCAAAGACAAATGGCTGAAGCTGGCATTCGCCCTGGCTGATACGATGAGGTTTCAATTAGAAAAACAAGACACGGTTTGGATACTGGACGGCATGCCCGCCAATCAGACCGAAGTGAATAATTATTTGTCATCCGTTTCACATGTAATGGGAACTGCCTTTGCCGATGACCTTGACGCATCCACGCTCGGCTCTGCCCAATATCTTTTGGAGATTGAAGACACGACCGGCAGCAAAATCAAAGTGGAGGGATTTGTGGTTGGGGATAAAAAAATCCTCCGTTCCTCGCTCAACACGGATAATCTCATCAATGGCAGTCAGGGCGGTGTGTTCGAACGTATTTTCGTGAGCCGGCAGAAATTCATGCCACCCGCAGATACAGCAGCATCGCCATAAAAATCATCCCGCCTGGGTGACTAAAATCACTGATGGTCTTTCGTTTGCGCACTTTTTTTGCTGTAAAAGAAAGACTATGAAAAACTTACTTCAATACAATCTCAGCTTTGTTGACATTGCATTGCGCTATGCGCTTATTATGGCGCTGGGCATCACGTTTGGCTTCACACAGTTTTATCCGCTGATTGTTCTGGCAGTTATAGTGTTTATCTCCGCAGTAACAGGCATCTGCCCGATTTACAGCCTGCTTGGGATTAACCACGCACGGGCAGCGTAAAACATTAAAGTAGTCACATTTCCTGCCCCATCCGTATTTCCAGAAGGGCGAGGGATAAACCCTTCGCATTGATTTGCCCTTCCCGCTTCTTTTCAAAATCCTAACTTCGACAACTTCCTTTTTGGTAAAATGAAAGAACCTGCAACACTTCAAGCTATCAGCGATGTTGAAATCGAACAACTGCAGGTGTTTGGAGCACGTGTCCATAATCTCAAGAATATTGACGTCAGCCTTCCCCGCAACAAATTCATCGTCATTACCGGCATCAGCGGCAGCGGAAAGTCATCCCTTGCCTTCGATACGATTTATGCCGAAGGGCAGAGGCGCTACATCGAAAGCTTCTCATCCTACGCACGCCAGTTTCTCGGAACGCTCGAACGCCCTGACGTTGACAAAATCAGCGGGCTCAGCCCTGTTATCAGCATCGAGCAAAAGACTACCGGCAAAAACCCGCGCTCAACAGTAGGCACGGTGACGGAGGTTTACGACTTCATCCGCCTGCTATATGCGCGCATCGGGGAGGCGTATTCGCATGTGACGGGGAAGAAGATGGTGCGCTTCACCGGGCAGCAGATTTACCGGCATATCCTCGAAAAATACAGCGGCAAAAAAATTGCCCTGCTTGCTCCGCTGGTACGCGGACGGAAAGGACACTACCGCGAGCTGTTTGAAAAAATCCGCAGGCAAGGCTATCTGAAAGCACGTGTGGATGGCGAGTTCCTCGATGTGAAAGACAAGATGCAGGTTGACCGCTACAAGATTCACGACATCGAAGTGGTGATTGACCGCCTTTCGGTGGAGGAAAAATTCGAAGACCGTCTGCGGCAATCGCTGGAATCGGCCCTCAACCTCGGCAGCGAACTGTGCATGGTGTTCGACTACGAAACCGAGGAGGTGCAGCATTTCAGCAAAAAGCTGATGTGTCCCGAGAGCGGCATCGCTTATGAAGAGCCGAACCCGAACACGTTTTCCTTCAACTCACCTTACGGTGCATGCCCCGCCTGCCGCGGGTTGGGCGCCATTTACGAGGTGAACCTCGATGCGGTGATGCCCGACAAGAGCAAGAGCATCAATGAAGGCGGATTTGCTCCGCTGGGAGAGTGGCGCGACAACTACGCATTCCGCGAGCTGCGCTCGCTTTCGCTGAAATACGGTTTCAACTTTTCACAGCCCATCTCCACAATTCCCCAGCAGGCGCTTGACATCATCCTTTATGGCAGAAACGGCAAGCCCGCTGAGCGCGTGGAAACATGGACGGGGCGCACGTTCTCAACCGGGTTTGAAGGCATCGTCAATATGGTGAAGCAATGCTTCTTCGAAACGTCATCTGAAAACCTGCGCAGGTGGGCGGAAGATTTCATGGAATTGGTGACTTGCCCCGAATGTGGCGGCAAGCGCTTGAAAAAAGAGGCGCTATGGTTTAAGGTTGCCGGCAAAAATATTTCTGAATTGTCGCTGATGGGAATAAATGATTTGCGGGAGTGGTTTCTGAATATTGATTCACAACTCTCCGTACGCCAGAAGACCATCGCCAAGGACATCATCAAGGAAATCCGCATGCGCACGCAGTTCCTGCTCGATGTCGGCTTGGAATATCTCACGCTTGACCGCCCTGCCCGCAGCCTGTCGGGAGGCGAATCGCAGCGTATCCGCCTCGCCACCCAAATCGGCTCGCAGTTGCGCGGCATCACCTACATCCTCGATGAGCCGAGCATCGGCTTGCACCAGCGCGATAACCACCGCCTCATCAAGGCGCTCAAAGAGCTTACTGAAATCGGCAACACCGTGCTCGTGGTGGAGCACGACAAGGAAATCATGCTCGCATCCGATTATATTCTTGACTTGGGACCGGGCGCAGGCTACATGGGCGGTGACGTGGTGGCATCGGGAGAGCCGCAGCTGTTCATGTCGCAAAACAGTGTGACGGCACGCTACCTGAGCGGGGAGGAAAAAATCGAAGTGCCCGGAAAGCGGAGACAAGGCAATGGAAAATTCCTGACGCTGTTTGGCGCCACGGGACACAACCTCAAGCAGGTGAACCTGCGCCTGCCCCTGGGCATGATGGTGTGCGTTACAGGCGTGAGCGGCAGCGGCAAGTCATCGCTGATTAACGAAACGCTGTACCCGATTCTGCGCAGGCATCTTTACCACTCGCGCCAGAAGCCGCTTCCGTACGTGAGCATTGACGGGCTGAAGCACATTGACAGCGTGATTGAGGTGGACCAATCGCCCATCGGACGCACGCCCCGCAGCAATCCTGCCACCTATATCGGAGTGTTCTCCGACATCCGCAATTTATTTGCGCAGGTGCCGGAAGCGAAAATCCGGGGATACAAAGCGGGCAGGTTTTCATTCAACGTGAAAGGCGGACGCTGCGAATGGTGCGAAGGAGGCGGGATGAAAGTGATTGAGATGAATTTCCTGCCGGATGTGTATGTGCAATGCGAAAACTGCCTGGGCAAGCGCTACAGCCGCGAGACGCTGGAGGTGCGCTACAAAGGCAAAAGCATCAGCGATGTGCTGGAGATGCCGATTGATGAGGCGGTCGGATTTTTTGAGAACGTGCCGGGCATCTATCGCAAAATAAAAACGCTGCATGATGTGGGTCTCGGCTATGTCACCCTCGGACAGCCCGCCCCTACGCTCTCAGGCGGAGAGGCACAGCGGGTGAAGTTAGCTGCCGAACTATGCAAGAAAGACACGGGCAATACGCTCTACATTCTGGATGAACCCACCACCGGCTTGCATTTCCAGGACATTAAAATGCTGCTCGCTGTGCTGAACAGACTGGTTGACCACGGCAACACCGTGCTGATTATCGAGCATAACCTTGACGTGATTAAAGCAGCCGATCACATCATTGACCTCGGACCCGAAGGCGGTGACAAGGGTGGAGAAA
>DATLYB010000334.1:0-9883 GCA_035575215.1 Chitinophagales bacterium | reverse complement strand
AAGTTTAAAATTTAGAGTTTTGAGTTAGTTGCCGGTTAACTTGCTAACTGTCTCCAAATTTCTAAATCGGAAAACTCTAACTCAGATGCCTACGTTTACCCGACATGAGCGCCTCAAGAGCAAAAAACTGATTGAACGGCTTTTTGAACGGGGGCAATCCATTGATGCTCCTCCGCTAAGGATGGTGTGGATGCCGGCAATAGCTTTTTGCATGCCCGCGCAGGTGTCGTTCTCCGTTGCCAGGCGAAGCTTCCGGCAAGCTGTTGAGCGCAACCGCATCAAACGGCTGATGCGGGAGGCGTGGCGCCTTCGCAAGCAAGAGTTGTATTCCTTTCTTTCTGAAAAAAAAACGTCCCTTGCGGTGATGCTGATTTTTACCGGAAAAAAGAAGCCGCGATTCCATGAAGTGCAGGAAAAATTAGTCACTATCATCCAGCAGCTGACAAGGAGTGTATGAAACTGATGCGTGATTTTCCCACATTCATGGCGATTGGCATGATTCGATTCTACCAGCATGCGGTGGCGCCCTGGATGATGCCCAGCTGCCGCTACACGCCCAGCTGCTCAGAATACGGAGCGGAAGCGCTGAAGAAGCATGGCTTTTTCAAGGGAGGCTGGCTTACGCTGAAGCGCATCCTGTCGTGCCATCCCTGGGGCGGGCATGGATACGACCCGGTGCCGTAAGGTGACAAAGACGGACTGCATGAGGAAAAGGAATTGGGTGAAAAATCATGAAAAAAGTTAACTGCCTGTTCTTTCAACCTTAAGCAACGCCCGCTTTCAGTTTTTCCGCATTCTCCGCCACCTGCAGGGCGGAAATCAAATCGTCAATCTTGCCTTCTATGATGTCGGAGAGGTTGTAAAGCGTAAGCCCGATGCGGTGATCGGTGACGCGGTTTTGCGGGAAGTTGTACGTGCGGATTTTGGCTGAGCGGTCGCCCGTTGATACCATCGTCTTGCGCCTGCGTGCAATGTCATCGAGGTGCTCCTGCATCTTCTTTTCGTAGAGTCGTGTGCGCAGCCATTTCATGGCGCGCTCGTAGTTCTGGAGTTGCGAGCGCTCCTGCTGGCATTCCACCACGATGCCCGTGGGGATATGAGTGAGGCGCACGGCTGATTCCGTCTTGTTCACGTGCTGCCCGCCTGCCCCCGATGAGCGGAACGTGTCGCGCCTGATGTCTTTGTCGAGAATCTCCACCTCCACCTCATCCGGCTCGGGCAGCACCGCCACGCTGATGGCGGAGGTGTGCACGCGCCCGCGTGCCTCCGTGGCGGGCACGCGCTGCACGCGGTGTACGCCCGACTCGTATTTCAGCACGCCATACACGCCATCGCCCGTCACCTCTGCGATGATTTCCTTGTAGCCGCCCAAGGTGCCGGGGCTTTCGCTCACCACGCTCAGCTCCCATCCTTTCGAGGCGATGTAGCGCTGATACATGCGGAACAAATCGCCCGCGAAGATGCTTGCCTCATCACCGCCCGTTCCCGCGCGTATTTCCAGAATGGCGTTCTTCTCATCCTCCGGGTCTTCGGGGATGAGCATCTGCCTGATTTTTTCTTCCAATAATTTCTTGCGCTGTGTCAGCTCGTCCAGATCAGCTTTTGCGAGCTGGCGAAACTCCTCATCCTTCTCGGTGCTGAGCACCTGCTTGTTATGCTCGATGTTGCTGAGCAGGGTTTTGTATTCCTCGTAGGCATCCACGATTTTGCGCAGCTCTTTGTATTCCTTGCTGAGGCGGGAATAGCGCGCCACGTCTGAGATTACCTGCGGGTCGGTCATCTGCCGGCTGATGGCTTCCCAGCGCTCTTTGATGGAACGGAGCATGTCGAGCATACACGGAACGGTTGTCGTTGGTAGTTTGTCGTTTGTGCATTAATTGACAAACGTTCTGCGAATTTACGTCCCTTCCGCCCGAAGAAGAAATTGATGAAACGGGCAGCATGGCTTCCGTTTGCCTGCACGTCTGCATTTCCCTGAAAGCCGGAATAACATATTGCCCGAACTCTTTTTTGGGAGGGCACGGCTTGTTATCAGTCAACGCTTTCCGCTATCATAGTGACACCGCCTGTTGCGAATTTTGGAAAATCATCAACAGCAGCTTTTCCCTCCGGTGATTTGAGAGTTGCTTCCATCTGTGACCCGGCTTGGGAAATACAGTTCAGCCATGCGATAGAAAGCAGCTTTCTTGCCATCGGGTGATGACGTGAGCTTGTAAACTCCGCTTTGCTGACGCCTTGCATCCCGGAGGCAAGCGGCAGATGAACTTCTCGACCATGCGATATCAGCCTGGCGGATGGCCTCCTCTTCGGCAGACAGCGCTTGGGGTGATTTTTTCTGCGTGCACTGCAGCGCCACAAAGGCTAAGCAGCAAACAGCTAAAGTGAAGGGAATCATAAACAGATTCAATACGAATACACGTCCAATTGATTTTTCCGGAGCAGGAAGAGTCTTTCCTTCTCCACCACGGCATACACGGCAGCATTTCCCGGAAGGGTGATTTCTGAGGTGGCGAATGTTTGAAGATGATAGGAGAATAATTTCCCATCCCTGAAATAGATGAGCTGCTCCTGCACTTTCTGGAAGCCGCTCAGCCCCTTCAGGGGGATGGTTTTGTAATACGTGGCGTAGGTGTCAAAGACCAGGATGCCCAAAGCAGTGTCATTCAGGTAGAGGAAATTATCTTTTTCGAGCAGAAAATTTGCTTTTACCGGTGAGCCCTGCAGCACGTTCAAATCATCGCTTTCCGTAAGGATGCCGAGTTTATCATCAAACTTGCGGAGCTTGAAGAGCACTTCATCATAAATCCAGATGTTGTTGTCAAGGGCAACGCAGGCGGCACTCACTTTGTTGCTGCCCAGCTCGAAAAGGTTGATGCGCCCGGTTTCCGAGAGCGTATTGTCCAGCGTGATGATGGTGGAAAAATCAGGGTAATACACCAGGATTTTCAGCGGATTGGTGGTGCCCGCAAACGAAATATGCCCCAGCGATTTGTTGGTGTAGGAATAAAGCAGCTCTCCCTGCGGATTGAATTTCAGCAACTCATTTTTTTCATTCACCACATAACCGTTGCCAAGCTTGTCGGAAGAAAGGAAGGTGGCGGTGAGGGGAATGCTTTTGATTAACTTGTAGTCGGGTGTTTGTGATAAAACATAAAAGGGCAGAAGTAAAACGATTAGAAGTTTCCGTAAGCGGAAACTCCAATTGTAAACTGTAACCCCTAAACTGTAAAATCTTCCGTTAATCATTTTTATATCGTTTTATCTGGAAATGCTCACCGTCAAACTCGGCATACGTGAAGCAGGTGAGCCAGTCGCCCAGATTGATAAAACGGCTGTTGTTTTTCAGCGGTATGTCAAGCACCAGGTGACGATGACCGAAAATCAGGAAATCATAATGTTCCTTTTCCAGCAGTTGCTTTGAATAAATAATCAGCCATTCTTTGTCTTCGCCTTCAAAAGGCTCAATTTGACCCTCCGCGGAAACATACCGGCTGCGTTTAGAGAAATAATCAGCGATACCGATTCCAATATCCGGATGCAGCCATTTGAACAGCCATTGGCAGAATGGATTGCGGAAGATGAGCTTCAGCAGCTTATATCCGTAATCACCCGGACCCAGCCCATCCCCATGCGCGATGTAAAACTTTTTTCCCCTGATGGTTTTTGCCACCGGCTGGTGATAAACCGGAATGTTCAATTCTTTTTCGAAATAGCCTTTCATCCACACATCATGATTGCCGGTGAAAAAATGAATCGGGATGCCGGCATCTGACAGCTCAGCCAGCTTTCCCAGAATGCGCGTGAAGCCCTTCGGAATCACACGCTCATATTCAAACCAGAAGTCGAACAGGTCGCCCACGATGTAAATCTCATCAGCCTGCGGCTTGATTTCACCGAGCCATTTCACCAGCAGCTTTTCGCGCGCCAGGCTCTCATCATGATTAGGCGTACCCAGGTGAGCGTCAGAAACGAAGAAGATTTTTTTTAAGCTCATACAAACAAGCCTCGCTCTCTTTTTTTCGAAGTAAGGAGAGCCGGAGCCAAAAAAAAGAATAACTCCGGACTCCCTTCTCCTTTGAGAGAAGGCGGGAGGAGGCTAAAATACAAATAACCCCTCAGGAGACTGCCGGAGTAACCGGCTCAGATTGAACAGAAGGAGTTGCCGAAGTTTGAGATGAAGGAGATTCAGGGCTTTTTACATCTGCCGGAGCCTGTGCTATTGATTGTCCGTTGTCTTCAAATACGTGCTTGGGTTCAGGGAAGGGGCGTTTCCCGATGATTCTTTCCAAATCGTGCTTGTAAAGGATTTCTTTTTCAAGCAGTTCCTTAGCCAGCGATTCCAGTTCGTGTCGCTTTTGTTTGAGCAGGTCCAGAGCCCGCTGATAGCAGTTGTCAACAAGTTTTTTCACTTCTTCATCAATCACTTTGGCTGTTTCTTCCGAATAGGGCTTGTTGAAGCTGTATTCATTGTTGGGGTCATAGTAGGAAAGGTTGCCCACTCGTTTGTTCATCCCATAAATGAGCACCATGGAATATGCCAGCTTGGTGACCCGTTCAAGGTCATTTTGCGCGCCTGTAGTGATTTTGCCGAAAACCAATTCTTCAGCAGCCCTGCCTCCCAATGACATGGAAATGCTGTCCATCAGCTGCTCGGTAGAATAGAGGTATTGCTCCTTTGGAAGGTATTGCGCAAACCCCAGCGCTGCCACGCCTCTGGGGATGATGGACACTTTCACCAGCGGGTCGGCATACTCCAGAAACCATCCGCAGATAGCATGACCGGCTTCGTGATAGGCAACCACCTTTTTCTCTTCGGGGGAAATGAGCTTGTTCTTTTTCTCCAATCCGCCTATCACCCGGTCAATGGCATCATTGAAATCATGCATATCAATCGCCTTTTTGTTTCTTCGGGCAGCAATGAGAGCCGCCTCGTTGCAGACATTGGCAATCTCTGCACCTGCAAAACCCGGGGTCATGGCAGCCAGGCGATGCAGGTCCACGTCTTTGCCGAGCTTCAGCGGTTTGATATGCACTTTGAATATTTGTTCACGCCCCACCAAATCAGGCTTATCAATGGAGATGACGCGGTCAAACCTTCCCGGTCTTACCAGCGCACTGTCAAGAATATCGGGACGGTTAGTGGCTGCCATAATAATGACACCGGCATCGGTGGAAAATCCGTCCATTTCCACCAGCAATTGATTGAGCGTGTTCTCCCGCTCATCATTTCCCTGCAGAATACTTCTGCCGCGCGTTCTGCCGATGGCGTCAATTTCATCAATGAAGATGATGCAAGGCGCTTTTTCCCGAGCCTGCTTGAACAAATCACGCACGCGCGAGGCGCCCACACCCACGAACATCTCCACGAAATCAGAGCCGGAGATGGAGAAGAACGGAACCTTCGCTTCACCGGCAACAGCTTTTGCCATCAGCGTCTTGCCCGTTCCCGGAGGACCGACAAGAATGACGCCCTTTGGAATCTTCCCGCCAAGCGAAGTGTAGCGCTGCGGGTTTTTCAAAAAGTCAACCACCTCCATCACTTCTTCTTTCGCCTCATCCAGCCCCGCTACATCTTTGAATGTGATGCTGACTTTTGCATTCTCATCTACCAGCAAGGCTTTTGATTTACCGATGTTAAACAACTGCCCGCCCGGACCGCCAGCGGCACCGCTTACTCTGCGCATGATGAAAATCCAAATCACCACCAGAATGGCGATGGGCAATATCCAACTGAACAAATCTCTTGACCAGTCGCGCCTTTTGATAAATTTGATGCTCACCACATCTTCGGGAGCGAAGCCTTGCTGCGCCTTGTCCAATTTATCCTGAAAATTCTCCACGGAGCCTATGGTGAAATAATAATGGGGACCCTTGTTGACGCCTCCCCATGATGTTTGGGCTACATCTTTATACTTTTCATTATTGAGACGCGACTCCTTGATGTACACTTCCACAATTTCATTATTCACCACCGTGATGTTGTCCACATCATGGCTCTTAAGCATGTCCTGGAAAAACTGGTTTTCATCCGTTTCGTGCACGCTGCTGCGGAAGCTGAAGAACTGCAAGCCCAAAAGCAGCACGGCAATCACCGCATAAATCCAATAATAACTGAATTTGGGAGTTTTAGGCAGCAACTTGCCCGGAAGTTTTTTTTCCTTTTTCTGCTCCTGCGTCTGTTCAGGTTTCTGTTCCTGGTTTTGGTTTTCCGTATTGATGTCTTTGTTTTCCATTTCTAATCGTAATCAGTTCGTTCAGCATCCTGCCACAAATCTTCGAGCTGGTAATAGTTTCTTTTTTCTTTGATAAAAACATGCACCACTATATCTATGTAATCAAGAATTACCCATTCAAAGTTCTCAAAACCTTCTGAATGCCAAGGATTTTCTCCGAGAATTTGTTTCACTTTCCTGTCAACATTATCGGCAATCGCTTTTACCTGAACCTTTGAGGTGGCGTGGCAGATGATGAAAATATCCGTAACGGCATCTCCGATTTTTCTAAGGTCAAGGCTTACAACTTCTTCCCCCTTCTTATCCAGGATAGCATCTACAATCACTTCCTCCCATACTGCTAATTTCGGTTTGCCCTTAGCAAGGGTTTTAAGGGTTTTCGTGCTCAAATATTTTTTCCCGGCTTTTTAATTGAAGGTCTTTGAACCATTTTAAAGTTAATAATTCTTTTGCATAACGTGGACCCTTTTACACCTCCTGCCTTCGTTTCGCTTCCAGAAGTTGACTCTACTAACGAATATGCGAAGCGGTTGGTTTCAAAAAACAAGCCACCGGAAGGAACTGTCATATTTGCGAGCAGACAAACCAGCGGCAAGGGACAGTTTGGCAAATCATGGGAAAGCGAGCCGGAGAAAAACCTGACGTGCAGCGTTATTCTTTATCCTGTGTTTTTAGAAGCACGGTTGGCGCATCTCCTGAATCAAATCATCAGCCTCTCGCTGAGAGATTTGATGGATGCTCTGGGTATTTCTGTGAAAATCAAGTGGCCTAATGACATCTACCACCATGACAAAAAGTTAGCGGGTTTGCTGATTGAAAACGGATTGATAGGTGAACACGTGAGTTATTCAATTGCCGGGATTGGGTTAAACGTGAATCAAACCCGATTCAGCCCTGATATTCCGAATCCCACTTCGCTTAAATTGATTTCGGGTAAGGATTTTAAGCTTGAAAAATTGCTGAAAAAATTTTTACCGTTCATCGAAAAACGGTATCTGCAATTAAAGACAAAAGTTTATGCCGAAATCAAATCAGACTATGAAAACAGCCTTTACCGTCTTAATGAAAAAGCACGCTACCGGAAATCAACAGAGCAATTTGAAGGAATTATTTGCGGAGTAAGTGATGAGGGTCAGTTGAAAATGCAAGTCAGCGGCACAATCAGATTATATAGCACCAACGAAATTATCTACTTGTAATCACTTTACCCCCTCTTGTGCAATCACATCACCACCTCCCAGGTATCCTCATTTCCTATCCAATCCCTGAACTTCTCCTGCCCGCCCCGCACCTTCCAGTCGGAGTCAATGGTAAGGCGTGAGCTGATGCCGCCACGCGGATTGCATATCATCACGATGCGCAGCCGCTCCGGCTCATAGACCTCCATCAGGTGGTCGTAGATGATATTGATGAGCCGCTCGTAGGAAACTACAATGTCACGCAGCTGATAAACATACAGCTTCAGTGACTTCAGCTCGATGATTTTCTTTTTGGGATAAAACGTAAGGTAAATGCTTGCAAAGTCTGGCTGCTCATGCACGCCAAGGAACGTACACTCCGGCACCTTTATCTTGATTTCATAAGCCTCCGGTGACGGGTTGGGCAGTGCCTTCAGGATGGTCTTGTCAATGGCGTCATACAGTCGCTTGCTATCCACAGCCGGTGCTTTCATGACTAAAAGGATAATGCAAAGAAAATAAGTTTTAGGGAATTCCATACCAGAGTTGTTCCCCCGCCTCAACACGAAACTTTTTTTGTTATCCGCGCCAACTCCCTTAACTTTGCCGCAGTTCTTTTGATAATCTGATTTATCAAGAAAGACCGAGGGACTTGGCCCCATGACGTCTTGGCAACCCATTTAACAGTTTAAAGCAGGATGTTTAAAATTTAAAGTTTGAAGGCAGGCTGTTAAAGAAGGTGCTACTTCCAAAGAGATAAGTTGGAAATAAGATTTTTTGACATTGCTAACAGAAACAAAATCCCTTTCCGAAACTTATCGGAAAGGGATTTTTTTTTAACCGCATCACCATGACTATCGAACAACAACTCCGCAATCTTTTGGAAAAGCGTATTCTCGTGTTGGATGGCGCCATGGGGACGATGATTCAGACGTTCAAACTCACGGAAGAAGATTTCCGGGGGGGGCGTTTCAGAAATCATCCGAAACCACTGAAGGGTGATAATGATTTGCTGTGCATCACAAAACCTGAAATTATCAAGGAAATTCACCGGCAATATCTGGAGGCAGGCGCAGACATTATTGAAACCAACACGTTCAATTCCACTTCCATCTCGCAGGCTGATTATGGTCTGGAAAGCATCGTTTACGAACTGAATTTCGAGGCTGCAAAAATTGCCAAACAGGAGGCAAATGCATTCACCGCGAACAATCCTGACAAGCCCCGGTTCGTTGCCGGTTCCATCGGACCCACCAACCGGACGGCTTCCATTTCACCGGATGTCAGCGACCCCGGATTCCGCAATATTTCTTTCGATGAATTGAAGGCTGCTTACAAAGAGCAGGTGCGGGGATTGGCAGATGGCGGAGCCGACATTCTCTTTATCGAAACGGTTTTCGACACGCTCAATGCAAAAGCCGCGCTGTTTGCCATTATGGAATATGCTGACGAAACCGGAAACGCGCTGCCCATCATGGTTTCCGGAACAATTACCGATGCCAGCGGAAGAACGCTTTCCGGGCAAACTACCGAGGCATTTCTGATTTCCGTTTCACATGCACCGCTGCTGAGTGTCGGGTTGAACTGTGCATTGGGTGCAAAACAGTTGCGTCCCTATTTGCAGATTCTCGCGAAAGAAGCGCCATTTTTTGTAAGCGTTCATCCCAATGCCGGGCTGCCAAATGAATTCGGAGAATATGACGAAACTCCCGAATCAATGGCAAAGCAGATTGAGGAGTTTCTGAAAGAAGGACTGGTGAATATTGTTGGAGGGTGTTGCGGCACCACTCCTCAGCATATTAAGCGTATCGCTGAACTGGCTGCAAAGTATGCTCCAAGAAAAGTACAAAAAATTCAAGTGACGGATGTGGTATGACCCGGCTCAATGGACATATCGGTCAATTAAAACTTAGCGGACTTGAGCCGCTGGTAGTCACTCCGCAAACCAACTTCGTCAATATCGGGGAGCGGACGAATGTAACCGGCTCGAAAAAATTCCTGCGCCTTATCAAAGAAGAGAAATACGAAGAAGCCCTCTCCGTAGCGCTCGACCAGGTGCGGGGAGGAGCGCAGATTCTTGACGTGAATATGGATGAGGCGATGATTGACGGGAAAAAGGCGATGGTGAAATTTCTGCAGCTCATCGCCTCAGAGCCGGAGATTGCGCGCATCCCCATCATGATTGATTCGTCCAGCTGGGAAATCATCGAGGCGGGGCTGAAATGCGTGCAGGGGAAGGCGGTAGTCAACTCCATCAGCCTGAAAGCCGGTGAAGAGGAATTCATCCGGCAGGCAAAAAAAATCAGGCTTTACGGAGCGGCAGCCATTGTGATGGCATTTGACGAAAAAGGACAGGCGGACACCTTTGAGCGCAGAATAGAAATCTGCAAGCGCAGCTATGATATTCTGACGAAAAAAGCCGGCTTCCCTCCCGAAGACATCATCTTCGACCCGAACATTTTCCCTGTCGCC
>DATLYB010000333.1:0-3060 GCA_035575215.1 Chitinophagales bacterium | reverse complement strand
TCAGCCAAATATCCCGGCAACGCCTTAAAGAAGTGCAGGAACAACTGAACAACAGACCCCGGAAAGTATTAAATTGGAAAACGCCAAAAGAAGTATTTGACGGTTGCATCATGCAGCCGATGAAATAAATGAAGATTTTTTTCCTGCGTGGCTGCAATTGGAAACCTCAGCGAACAAGCAGGATTTTTGAAGAATGCCGGGAGGAATATTATTTCCTTCCGGTTTTTTAAAATCAACAAACATTCTTTAAAAGAGAAAAAGAGAGTTTCCAACCATCAAACTTTTGTGCGTTGCGCTAAATTGTTGAATCCACCAGAAGAAAATTAACTATTACACTTGATAAAAATCGCCCTTGTGATATTGCAAAATTGAAAGCGGTTATTCCGCTTCGACTTTCTTTTCCTTCTTGGTCTTCTTTTCTTTTTCTTCCTTCTCCTCCTTTTCCTCCTTCGCCTTTTCTATCCTCTCCAGTTCTTCCTTGGAGCCGACAATCAACCTATCCCAGTCACGCAAGCCGGTGCCAGCGGGAATCTTGTGACCGACAATCACATTCTCCTTCAAGCCGATGAGGGTATCTTCCGATGCAGAGATGGATGCCGAGCTGAGCACTTTTGTTGTTTCCTGGAATGAAGCCGCTGAAATCCAGCTCTTCGTGCCCAGTGAGGCGCGGGTAATCCCCTGCAGCAGCGGGTAGGAGGTGGCGGGCATGGCATCGCGAATCTCCACCAGTTTTTTGTCGCCCCGTCTCAGCAGCGAGTTTTCTTCGCGCCACTGGCGCACAGTGACAATTTGCCCCACTTTGAGGTTGGCGGAATCGCCCGCGTTGGTCACCACTTTCTTGTCGTAGAGATTATCATTCTCTTCGATGAAGTCGAACTTGTCAACGGCATCGCCTTCGAGGAAGTGGGTGTCGCCTGCATCTACAATCACCACCTTGCGCATCATCCTGCGCACGATGGTTTCGATGTGCTTGTCATTAATCTTCACGCCCTGCAGGCGGTAAACTTCCTGAATTTCATTCACCAGATATTCTTGCACGGCTGAGGGACCCTTGATGGCAAGGATGTCATTGGGCGTAATGGCGCCATCCGACAAGGGCGCGCCTGCGCGGATGAAGTCATTCTCCTGCACCAGAATGTGCTTGGTAAGAGGAACCAGATATTTTTTCTGCGTGCCGTCTTTGGCTTCCACAATGATTTCGCGGTTGCCGCGCTTGATGGCTCCGAAGCTCACCACGCCATCAATTTCAGACACCACGGCTGGATTCACGGGGTTGCGCGCTTCGAACAATTCAGTCACCCTGGGCAAACCGCCCGTGATGTCGCGCACTTTTCCGATGACGCGCGGAATCTTCACCAGCACATCACCGGCTTCCACTTCATCGCCATCGCTTACCACCACATGCGAGCCGACCGGAAGATTGTACGTTTTCATCTCTTCCTTTTTCCCCACGATATTGATGGACGGAATTTTTCGCTTGTCGCGCGATTCGATAATTACTTTTTCGCGGTGCCCTGTCTGTTCATCGGCTTCTTCCCGGTAGGTGATGCCTTCGATGATGTTGTCAAACTTCACTTTTCCGGGCATTTCCGAAAGAATCACGGCATTGAAGGGGTCCCACGTGCACAGCACATCGCCCTTGTTCACTTTGCTTCCTTCTTTCACCAGAAGTACTGAGCCGTAGGGCACATTGTTGGTGCTGAGGTTCTTTCCGGTTTTGGGGTCGTTGATTTTTATTTCGCCCGTTCTGCCAATCACCTTCACCTGCTTCTCACCGGTTTCGGCTTCGCTCTTCACTGTCTTCACTCCGTCAAATTCCACCACGCCATCAAATTTTGCCTGCAACTGCGATTCGGTGACCACGTTGCCCGCTACACCCCCCACGTGGAAGGTGCGCAGCGTGAGCTGAGTTCCCGGCTCCCCGATTGATTGTGCGGCAATGATGCCGACAGCGTCACCTTTCTGCGCCATGCGGTTGGTGGCGAGGTTTCTGCCATAGCATTTCACGCATACGCCCTGCCGTGTTTCACAGGTGAGCACCGAGCGGATTTCGACCGTTTCGATGGCGGAATTTTCAATTTGCACAGCGACTTTTTCATCAATCTCCTCCCCTGCTTTCACAATCAGCTTGCCGGTTACCGGGTCTTCGATATCGTACAATGCCACGCGCCCAATAATACGGTCATACAGCGGTTCCACCACTTCCTCGTTGTCTTTCAAGGCTGAGATGGAAATGCCTCTGAGTGTTCCACAGTCTTCTTCGGTGATGACCACGTCCTGCGCCACATCAACGAGCCTTCTGGTGAGATAGCCGGCATCTGCGGTTTTGAGCGCGGTGTCGGCAAGTCCTTTGCGCGCACCGTGTGTGGAGATGAAGTATTCGAGCACTGACAGCCCTTCTTTCAAGTTGGCAAGAATGGGGTTTTCGATGATTTCAGCGCCTGTGGAGCCGGATTTTCTTGGCTTCTGCATCAACCCGCGCATTCCGCCCAACTGCCGAATCTGCTCTTTGGAACCCCGGGCGCCCGAGTCAAGCATCATGTACACCGAGTTGAATCCTTGCTGGTCGTTTTTCAGATGTTCAAGCACTGTTTCGGTGAGACGGGTGTTTACGCGCGTCCAGATGTCAATGATTTGATTGTACCGTTCGTTGTTGGTGATGAACCCTTGTTCGTAGTTTTCCGTCACCTGGTCAACTTCTTCCTGTGCCTTTTTCAGCAACTGCTGTTTTTCCCGGGGAACGATGAGGTCAGTCAGGTTGAATGACAGCCCCCCTCTGAATGCCCATTTGAATCCGAGATTCTTGATGTCATCCAGGAATTGGGCAGCACGCGGGATGTTTGTTTGAGCGATGATATAGCTAATCACCTGCGCCAGCGTTTTCTTGGTAAGCAGCTTGTCAATGTAGCCGGCTTCATCGGGCACTACTTCGTTGAACAGTACGCGTCCGACTGTTGTTTCAATCAGCTTTTCCTCAAACTTATTCTGGTCGTTTTTCAGCTTTACTTTTACCTTTACGAAGGCGTGGAGGTCCACTTTTCCTTCATTGAAGGCTATAAT
>DATLYB010000332.1:0-6085 GCA_035575215.1 Chitinophagales bacterium | reverse complement strand
CCGCCTCAGTCCGGCTTCATAAGCTTTGCGTGCTGCATCATCGGCAGCCATCTGCGCGGCATAAGGCGTATTTTTCTTGGAGCCTTTAAAGCCGCATTTGCCCGCTGATGACCAGGAGATAGTTTGCCCCTGCTGGTTGGTAAAGGTGATGATGATATTGTTAAAACTCGCCTGGATATACACCTTGCCTTCCGGGTCAATCTTGAGTCCTTTCTTTTTTGTTTTTGCCATTTTTTATCATTTGTTGTTTGTCGTTTGCGGTTTGTGGCTGAAGTTTGTTTGACAAACAAACGACACACCACAAACCGAAAGCGTTATTTGCCGGTGGGCGCTTTTTTCTTGCCCGCCACCGTTTTCCTCTTTCCTTTCCGTGTTCTTGCATTGGTTCGGGTGCGCTGACCGCGAACGGGCAGCCCTTTTCTGTGCCTGATGCCGCGATAGCTGCCGATGTCAATCAGGCGCTTGATGCTCAGCTGCACTTCTGAGCGCAACGCGCCTTCCACCTTGTATTCCTCGTTGATTACTTTTCGGACGTTGTTGATATTTTCATCCGTCCAGTTTTCAACTTTCAGATTTTCATCTACTCCGGTTTTCTGGCAGATTTTTCTTGCCGAGCTTCTGCCGATGCCGTAAATGTACGTGAGGGCGACAGCGCCCCGCTTGTGTCGCGGTAAATCTATTCCTGCTATGCGTGCCATGGTTCGTTCAGTTTATTGGTTGACGGGCATATCGGTTAATTGATAAACCGGGATTAAAAAAAATCAGCCGGTAACCAATCAACAGTTCACCGTTTTACCCCTGCCGCTGCTTATAGCGCGGGTTTTTCTTGTTAATCACATACAACTTTCCCTTCCGCTTCACGATGATGCAGTCTGCGCTCCTTTTTTTTATTGACGCTCTTACCTTCATAATCTATTTATATCTGTACGTTATTCTTCCTTTTGACAAATCGTAGGGCGACATCTCCACTGCCACTTTATCTCCCGGCAATATCTTGATGTAGTGCATCCGCATCTTGCCGGAAATATGGGCGATAATCTCGTGTCCGTTCTCCAGCCTCACCCGGAACATTGCGTTTGACAGTGCTTCGGTGATGATGCCGTCCTGTTTTATCAGTTCCTGTTTAGCCATTCAGTTTGCCAGTATCTCCCGTTGTGTGATTACGGGTTTCAGGTTAGGATTTTTTGCCACCTCCGCTTCGATAAACGAGAAGGTGGAAAGAAAATCCGCCTCTTTGTTTTTCCTGACAGCGACCATCAGTTCAAAATGAGCCGATACAGACCTGTCTTTTGTACGGATTGTCCAGCCGTCATCTTCCTGCACTACGTTCTGCGTTCCCCTGTTCACCATCGGCTCAATGGCAATCACCAGTCCTTCCCGCAGCAAGGCTCCGGTGCCGCGCTTGCCATAATTGGGCACTTCCGGGTCTTCATGCAACATTTTCCCGATGCCATGCCCCACTAATTCGCGCACCACATGATATCCTTTTTCACGCTCGATGTAATTCTGAATCGCGAAGCTGATATCGCCCACCCTGTTGCCCGCCCGCGCCTTGTCAACACCGATGAACAGGGCTTCTTTTGCTGCAACCACGAGGCGCTCGGCTTCTTCGCCCACTTCACCGAGCATGAACGTGTAAGCCGAATCGCTGAAGAAGCCGTTTTTTTTGACCCCGCTGTCCAGTGAAACCACGTCTCCCTCGCGCAATTCCCTGCCGGTGGGGAAACCGTGCACTACGTTCTCATTCACTGATACACAGAGCGTGTAAGGGAAATTTTTGTAGCCCTTGAAAGCCGGTTCTCCGCCATGGTCGCGGATGAATTCTTCGGCCACCTTATCGAGCGTTGCGGGCAACAGCCCCGGCTTCAGCAGTTTGGCGACTTCAGCCAGCGTTTTTGAAAGAAGCAAAGAACAATCTCTTATCAGTTCAATCTCCTCAGGCGTCTTGTAGTATATCATAACACCTTCTCCCCTTTTTTTCGGAAAGGGTTACCGAAATTAGTAGGTGCTTCTGACTCCCACCGCCTGCCTGCCTTTTATTCTGCCGGATTTCATCAATCCATCGTAGTGTCGCATCAGCAAGTGACTTTCAATTTGCTGCAGGGTGTCCAGAATCACCGAAACCAAAATCAGCAGTGATGTCCCGCCAAAAAACACCGCGAACTGGCTATTGATTCCCGTTCGCTGTGCGAAAGCAGGAAGAATCGCCACTAATCCAAGGAAAATAGCTCCGGGTAATGTGATTCTTGACATCACTGCATCAATGAATTCGGCTGTTTTCTTGCCGGGTTGCACACCCGGAATAAATCCATTATTTTTTTTCAAATCATCAGCCCATTGCACCGGGTTGACGATGATTGCGGTATAGAAATAGGTGAACAGAATAACCAACGTAAAGTAAAGCACATTGTATTGCCAGGATTCATAGCGGTTGAAGTGGGCAAAGAAACCGGATGAATCAGCGCCAGGGAAGAACTGGGCGATGGTTGCCGGCAGAAACATCAGGGCTTGGGCGAAGATGATGGGCATCACCCCGGCAGCATTCACCTTCAGCGGAAGATATTGGCGAACGCCACCGTATTGCTTGTTGCCGATGATTCGTTTTGCATATTGAACCGGAATTTTTCGTGTCGCCTGCACCAGAGCAATGACACCAATAACTATGGCTACCAGAATTGCGATTTCAATAAGGAAGGGCACCAAGCCGCCACCCTCTGTCAGGCGCGATGTTAATTCGGCTGTCAGCGCAAAGGGCAGGTTGGCGATAATTCCAATCATGATGATAAGCGATATGCCGTTTCCAATTCCCTTGTCGGTGATTTTTTCTCCCAGCCACATGACGAATATGGTGCCGGCAGTGAGCACCACTACCGTTGAAAGCCAGAACAGCCCTTCGGGAATTACGATGGCTTCGCGGGCAATGTATTTCAGGTTGATGACATAGCCTGATGCCTGAGCGGCTGTGATAAGCACGGTGAGATAGCGCGTGATTTGATTGATTTGCCTTCTGCCGCTTTCGCCCTCCTTTTGCAATTTTTGAAAATAAGGGATTGCCAGTGTAAGCAGCTGGATGGCGATGGAGGCGGAGATGTACGGCATGATTCCAAGAGCAAACACCGAGGCGCGCGAGAAAGCACCGCCCGCAAACAGATTAACCAGCCCGAGAATGCCTCCTGAGCCTTGCGCCTGAAGGTCAGCAAGGCTACTGGGGTTGATGCCCGGAAGCACTACATAGGAACCTACCCGGTAGATGAAGACAAACCCGATGGTGGCCAGAATCCGGTACCGCAGGTCTTCAATCTGCCAGATGTTTTTCAATGTGGTGATAAATCCTTTCATTGCGCAGCAAGGTTAGCCTTTCCTCCGGATTTTTCAATCGCTTCTTTTGCCGATGCGCTGAAAGCATGGGCTTCAAACTCGAGCTTCGATTTCAATTCTCCCCGTCCGAGAATCTTCAGTTTTGCCGAGTTGCTGATGATGCCTTTTTTTCTCAGCGTTTCCAAATCCACTTTTTTAAACTTGTGCTTGTCAATCAGCTTTTGAAGGGTGTCAAGATTGAGAGCTTTGTATTCCTCCCTGAAGATATTTTTGAACCCTGTTTTGGGAATTCTGCGCTGCAAAGGCATTTGCCCGCCTTCATAGCCGATTTTCCGCTTATAGCCCGAACGTGATTGGGCTCCTTTGTGTCCCTTCGTGGAGGTGCCGCCTCTGCCGGAGCCCTGCCCCCTGCCCAGCCGCTTCACGTTTCTTTTAATCGAGCCGGGAGCAGGTTTTAAGTTTGACAAATCCATTTTTTATATGAATGAGTTGTTAAAGTTCAGGCCTTTTCTACTTTTACCAAATGACTTACTATCCGAATCATCCCCTCCACCTGGGGCGTTTGAGTCAATTCAACAGTGTGATTCAATCGTTTTATGCCCAATGCCTTCAAGGTCGCCTTTTGCTTGGGAAGACTTTTGATAGCGCTGCGCACCTGTGTGATTCTGAGCTTCGTCATTATTTTATCCGTTGAAAATTTTCTTCATTGAAATTCTGCGGTGGCGCGAAACGGTTGCCGCATCGCGCAGGGACGATAACCCTTTGATGGTCGCCTTGATTACATTATGCGGATTGGAAGAGCCGAGCGATTTTGCCAGGCAGTTGTGCACTCCTGCGCTTTCTAAAACAGCGCGCATGGCGCCACCTGCAATAACGCCCGTACCGTCAGAAGCGGGCTTAATCCAAATTTTGCCTGCTCCGAACTTGCCGTACACCTCATGGGGGATGGTGCCTTTATACACCGGCACCTTCACCAGATTTTTCTTGGCATCGTCAATCCCCTTTGAGATGGCTTCGGTCACTTCGCGCGCTTTTCCCAGCCCGTGTCCTACAATGCCGTTTCCGTCACCCACCACCACGATGGCGGAAAATCCGAAGGTTCTTCCTCCTTTAGTCACCTTCGCCACCCTGCGGATGTTCACCACTTTTTCCTTCAGGTCGAGTTCGCTTGCTTTGACTCTTTGTAAATCTCCCTTTGACATGTATCGCTGATTTATGAATTCACTGAATTAAAATTTTAAACCGCCTTCGCGAGCTCCATCGGCAAGAGCTTTTACTCTTCCGTGATACAAAAAACCCCCTCTGTCAAAAACTACCTGGGTGATGCCTTTTTCAAGGGCGCGCTTTGCCAACTCGATGCCCACTGCTTTTGATTTTTCAGTTTTTGTTCCTTTTGCTGCCAAGCCTTTCTCGCGTGATGAAGCGGCTACCAATGTGTGACCGGACGAATCGTCAATCACCTGCGCATAGATGTCATTATTGCTTCTGAAGACAGAAAGACGCGGGCGCTCGGGCGTCCCCTGTATGCGCTTGCGGATGCTGCGTCTGATTTTAAGCCTGCGTAATGTTTTTTGTGCCAGCATGAGTTTAAAAATTATTTTCCGCCACCTGCGGCTGTGCCTGCTCCGGCTGCTGCTGCAGCCTTGCCTGCTTTGCGCCTGATATGTTCATCGCTATACTTAATGCCTTTTCCCTTGTAGGGTTCCGGAGGCCGGATGGAGCGGATTTTTGCCGCCACCTCGCCAAGCAACTGCTTGTCAGCGCTTTGAAGTATCACGGTGGGGTTTTGACCTTTTTCCTGCGTTGCGGTGAGCTTGATTTCTTTGGGCAGCATAATCACAATAGGATGGCTGTAGCCCACGCTTATTTCGAGGTTTTGTCCTCTGGCGTTGGCACGAAAGCCCACCCCTACCAACTCCAGCTTTTTCTCATACCCCTTTGAAACGCCTTCCACCATATTATTGATGAGGGTTCTGTACAAACCGTGAAGCGCTTTATGACGCTTCTGGTCAGTGGGTCTTTCTACCAGCACCTTTCCGTCTTCCAGTTTTATTTTCATTTCCGGGTTAATGCGCTCAAACAACTCCCCTTTGGGTCCTTTGACCTTCACCACGTTGTTGGGCTCTATTTTCACCTCAACGCCTTTGGGCACAATTACCGGAGCTTTTCCAATTCTTGACATGAGTTCACTTAATTATTTAATAAACCTGACAAAGTACTTCTCCCCCCACGTTGTTCTGCTTTGCCTGCTTGTCGGTCATCACGCCCTTGGAGGTGGAGATAATCGCGATGCCTAAACCGTTAATGACGCGTGGCATTTCTTCCACAGAAACATACCGTCTGATGCCCGGAGTGCTCACGCGGGAAATATCTTTGATAACCGACTCATTGTTTGCATCATACTTCAGCGCCACCTTAATAACTCCCTGCTTGCCCGGCTCCTCTTCGAACTTGTACTTCTCAATATATCCCTGCTCGTATAAGATTTCCGTAATGCGCTTTTTCAGCTTTGAAGCGGGAACCTCGACAATTCGATGATGTGCCATTGCGGCATTTCTGATGCGTGTTAAATAATCGGCTATAGGGTCCGTCATGCTTTTCGGTTTAAAGTTAAATCCAAGTTCATGGTTTACCAGCTTGCTTTTGTAATTCCCGGAATCTTGCCTTCGTTTGCCAATTCCCGGAATTTTATTCTTGATACTCCGAAAATACGGATGTAGCCCCGCGGTCTTCCCGTAATCTTGCACCTGTTGCGCAGGCGCACGGG
>DATLYB010000331.1:0-9911 GCA_035575215.1 Chitinophagales bacterium | reverse complement strand
ATAATGAAGCGTTGCGTCTGGGAATAATTAATCTTTAGAACCGCTCATAGCGATGGCATAGAAAAGTTTTCATGTACGAATACCGCCCTACCCGTTACAACGTTTTGCCGCCTGTAGTAAAGAACCTGATGATTTTGAACGGGCTGATGTTCCTCCTCACATACATTTTTCCGGATGAGATGTTCCGCAGGTTTGGGCTTTTCTACGTGAAGTCTGATTTTTTCCATCCCTACCAGTTCGTCACGCACATGTTCATGCACGGCAATGAGTTCCATATTTTGTTCAACATGTTCGCCCTGTGGATGTTCGGCAGCGCGCTGGAAAACCTTTGGGGACCGAAACGCTTTCTCTTCTTCTATTTCTTCTGCGGGCTGGGGGCTGCGGCTCTCCACTCCACAGTAAGCTATTTTGAGATTACAAATTTGGAGCAGGCAGGCATCTCTGCGCAAAAACTGATGGAAATGAAAAACATACCTACTGTGGGCGCGTCAGGCGCGATTTATGGACTACTGATGGCATTCGGGATGACGTTTCCCAATGCCCATCTGATGTTCATCCTGTTTCCCGTTCCCATCAAGGCGAAGTATTTTGTGGTGCTCCTGGTGGTGGTGGAATTGTACCTTGGCAAGATGAACCTTTTCCGGGGAGAAGGAGGCATCGCCCATTTTGCGCATCTGGGCGGCATGCTGTTCGGATACATCTTGCTGAGATACTGGAAAAAAGACAGACGGCATTTTTATTAAAGCTTCGATTTTATAACCACTAAACACCTATCTTCCCTGGAGGAAATGCATCGCGGGCGCCTGCTGACAAAGCACGAGTGATAATATCTTTGCGGATTTCAGGTAAACTCTAATTTTCCGTTGTCTGTTTTTGTATGATGACGGAAGCGGCAATAACCGGTTGCCGCACCTGACTTACTCCAAACTGAGAGCCATAAGATTATGTACGGCACGACTTCCATCTGGAGCGACATCAAGCGCGAATTCACCAGCGGAAACATGGTGAGCCAGCTTATCATTATCAACGTGGCGGTGTTTGTGATTATCAACCTTGTCACCGTTGTGGTGTTTCTCACTTCCGGCAGCATGGTGAATCCCCTCCTTCCCTGGATTATGCTGCGGGCAGATGTGATGGACTTACTGAAACATCCATGGACCCTGCTCACCCACATGTTTGCCCATTACAGCATCTGGCACCTGCTGTTTAATATGCTGTGGCTGTATTGGTTTGGCAGGATCATCCAGGAATTCATTGGAGGCAAAAAGATTCTTCCGCTCTATATCTATGGCGGAATCACGGGAGCCGCGCTCCTCATTATTTCCTACAACATTTTCCCGGGATTGCAGTCAGATATGCCGTATGTCAGCGCTTTGGGAGCCTCGGCAGGAGTTCTTGCCATAGTGGTGGCTGCTGCCACGCTGGTGCCTGACTACACGGTGTTTCTGCTTTTTTTCGGAGGCGTGAAAATCAAATACATCGCCCTGTTCATGGTGATTCTTGACCTGGTGAGCATTCCGGGGCTCAACAGTGGCGGTTATATTGCCCATCTCGGGGGCGCACTGTTCGGCTATCTGTTCATCAAACAACTGCAGATGGGTCATGACTGGTCAAAGCCGTTTAATGACTTCCTTGAGGTGGTGGGGGGCTTGTTCAAAAGGAAAGAACCCCGCGTGATTTACAAAACAAAAACTCCGGGACAAAAAAAGAAACGGTATCAGGAAGACAAGCAGCAACAGGTGGATGCCATCCTGGATAAAATTGCCCAGTCGGGGTACGACAGCCTCACGAAAGAGGAAAAGGAGTTTTTATTCAAGGTGAGTAAAGATGAGTGAGAGGGTATTTTATTTATCTCACCAAAAATAAAATGAAAAAGGCTGCCGCTATTTGGCGGCAGCCTTTTTTGCTTTTTGCAGCCTGAAATCAAACGGCAGAAGCGAATTCCTTCCCGGCTTTGAATTTCACAACTTTCTTTGCCGGAATTTTGATGGTGGCGCCCGTTTGCGGATTGCGCCCGGTGCGCGCTGCCCTCTTGGCGACCTGGAAAGTACCGAAGCCAACAAGCGTTACCTTGTCGCCCTTCTTGAGGCTCTTTACTACGGTGTTGAGAACCGAATCCAACACTTTGCCCGCCTGTGCTTTGCTCAAGCCTGCATCGTTGGAAACCTTGTTAATCAAATCTCCTTTGTTCATGGTGAAGTTTTTTTGGGGTTAATAAATAGTTAACTGCAACAAATATAGAGGGCGCTCTCAATTTTCCAAATACACCCCTTCGCTGGGAGTGTTGATAAGTAAGGGCTTCAAAAGGTTTTTGGTTAAATGATATGTGTTTTATTCTGCCGTGCAAATTATTAGGATAGCAGGAAGAACGCTCCGCATCTTGAATCTTGTGGATATTAAGTTCATATTTTTTCCGGGCAGGCAGGGCACAATCCTTTTATGACAATCATTTCGGCTATGCCACGCTTGCAAATGCCATCCACAGGTGAATTTGCGGAAGGGATAAATGCCGATTTTTTTCTGCCTTCGCTGTGATTTTCGAGGTCGGATGAATAAAACAAATTTTCACTTATCACCCATGCGGCACCAAGGCAGGATGTAAAACTCGCGTATGCAATTCGCCACAATAGTGAAGAGGTTAGGGGTGAATTTTTTTAAAATGTTGTATCCCGTGCATAACGTCCGGTCTGAGTCGTTGCTATTTGTATTAACTTTCCGTGCAAAATTTGAAAATGACCGATACCAGCAAGGTTGCTCTCAAGGCTTTCTTCAACCAGATTGTCGAACTCAGCGACAAAGAGTTTGATGACATCGGCAAGTATTTCAAGCCGCTCACCCTCAAGGAAGGCGCTTACTTCGTGGAAGAGGGGCAGGTGTGCAGCAAAATCGCATTCATACGCAGGGGGTTTATGCGCGCCTTCTATGAAATTAATGATGAGATGGAAGTGACCAAATACATCCAACCCAAGCACACGCTCATCACGGCTTTCGCCAGTTTCACTTCCCGCAAGCCTTCGCAGGAATACATCCAGGCGCTCACCGAATGCGACCTGTGGGTCATTGACTACGACAGCATGCAACTGCTCTACCGCAAATACCCCAAGTGGCAGGAATTAGGCAGGCTGATAATGGAAGATATCTATCAATATCTGGAAAAGCGCATTCTTTCCTTCCTCACCCAAAATGCCGAAGAGCGCTACCGCGCTCTGGTGCAGGAAAATCCGCGCCTTATCCAGGATGTACCCCTGCGCTACATCGCCTCCATGCTTGGCATCACGCCCGAAACTCTCTCGCGCATCAGGCAGAAAGTGAACCTGCCGGTGTGAGGGTGGATGGCGCAGTGATTAGCGGATGAGCCTTTGACGGGATTTCGGAAGGCTTTTGCAGATGCACCCGGTTTATTTTGAGCCAGACTCCGAATTACCGCATCACGAATTATTTTCAACACTACTCTTTCTCCTCCGAATACATGCCGGTGGGGGGGTGTATCTCCACCAGCGCCCCATCCGTCACATATTGAAACCCGTCATTCACCACCACGTCACCATTCGACAAGCCTGCCAGCACTTCGGTTTCTCCGCCATAGGTTCTGCCGGTGGTGATGTTCCGCCTGACGGCAACGGGGTTGCTGTTGTGCAGCACCGCGTAAACAAAATCCTGCCCGCCCTCGCGCTGGATGATGCGTGTGGGCACGGTGATGGCACCGGGGTTCGTGTATTCGGAGAATTTGATGAGTGCGAGCAGGTTTGCCTTCAGCACATGGTCATTATTGGGAATATTGATTTCAACGCTGAACGTGCGGTTGGATGGGTGAATAATGTTACCTGCTGACGCAATCGCTGCCTGCTTCCGAATTCCGAGTGACGGAAATTCAACCAGCACCTCTTCGCCCTTTTTCACCACCGCCACATACCGCTCCGGCACATCGGCTTTCACCTTTATCATGTCGAGGTTCACCACGTTGAGCAGGGGAAATCCCGGCCGCGCCATCTCGCCCAATTTGATACTGATGTTTTCGGCTGTCCCGCTCACGGGTGCGGTGATGCGGGTTTTGGCGAGCTGTGTTTGCAGCGTCTGTTTTTTTGTTTCCAGAGACTCCTTGTTGCTCTTCGCCTGCAGGTACTGCATCTCCGAGCCGATTTTTTTCTCCCACAGCTTTTGCTGCTTTTCAAAAACCGTGGCGGCAAGTTCCAGCGAGACTTCCAGGTCGGCTAACTGCTTTTGCAGCATGGCATCATCTAACTGGATGAGCAGTTGCCCCTGTTTGACGGCATCGCCTTCTTCCACCAAAATCTTTACAACCTCCCCGCCCATTTCAGCGCTCACCGCCACGTTGAGGTCTGACTCAGCCGTCCCCTGTATGTCAATGTAGCTGTGAAACGGCTTAGCCTGTGCCGTGAAGGTGGTTATCAGCCTGCCGCTTTTCTTTTCCTTCAATGCGGACGAATCCAAAGCGAGGATTTGCTTCTCCAACTCCAAGATTTTGAATTGCAGGTTTTCCTGCTGCTTTTTCAGCTCTTCCAGCTCTTTCTTCTTTGCAGCGAGGTCGTCCTGCGACCGGCAGCCCGCAACCGCCATGATTGCAAGCAGCGCGATGAAAGATTTTGCTTTCATTGTGTGAGATTTAATGCTTCAATAATTCCCCAATGCTTTCTCCAGCTCCACTCTTTTCACCAGCAAGTCATACATCGAATTCAAATAATTCGCCTGGGTCTGCGAGAGGGAGGCTTCGGCATTCGCCAATTCCAAACTGGAGCCCACTCCCTCCTGATATTTTGTTTTCACCTGCTCATAAATTTTCTCTGCCAGCTTCAGATTCTCCTGCTGATTGCGGTAGTCATCCAACGCTGTTTTGAACTCCGCTCTGGCCTGCGTCACCTGCAGGTTGGATGACTGCCTGAAATCCAGAAGCTGATTTTTGATTTTCATTTGCTCCAGTTTCTTCTGCTGATAAATCGCGCCATTGCGGTAGCTGTCGAATAGGGGGACCACAAGTTCAACGCCCCAGTAGGAGGTGTTGAACCATTTCTGATTAAAATCAAAAATGTCGAACTGCTGCCGCTGCGCGTTCCAGCCGTATCCGGCAAAACCTATGACGGATGGAAAATAGGCGGCACGTATCCGCTGCGCATCAAAGCCGCGCATGTTGTACTGCAAGCCGAGCAGGCGATATTCGGTGCGGGTTTCGCAGTTGAATTCGGCATCCGCATCAACCCCATTGCCCGCAAGGACAGCTTCAAGCCTGTCGGTGAGGACCACATCAATCGTGTGGTCAATTCCCATGTGATATTTCAGCAGACTTTTAGCAAGCTCCAGCTGAAGTGCTGTTTTCCGCTCCATCGTCTCCATGTTGGCAAGCTGAAGCTGCAGCCTGTCCACATCGAGCTGTTCGGTGAATCCCGCCTGATAGATTTCCGTTGTTTCATGCAGCAGTTTTCTCAGCGTCTCAAGATTTTTCTTCACGATGGTTTGTCCCGCCTGCGCCACCAGCACCGCATAGTAAGCTTTGGTCACATTTGCGCGCACTTCCGCAGCGGTGAGTTTGATTTGCTCCTGCGAAATGGCATGGATGGTTTTGGTGGCTTTCAGGCCGATGAAATATCTGCCGTCAACAATCAGCTGCGTGAGCGTGAAATCAGCATATACGTTGTGAGCCGTTCCGAACTCAACCGCGAACTCTTCCGATTGCAAGGGGAAGGTGTTTGCAGGAACGATGCTCACCGGAAGGCGGATGTTGTGCTTGTAAGAAACGTCAAGGCTCAGCTGCGGCAAGCCGGTGGTGATGATTTCCAGCGTGCGGTTCCTGTTGATTTGCGCATCCAGCCCGCTGTTCTTTGCCTGCGTGTTGTTTTGCAGGGCAAATTGTACGGCTTCTTCCAGTGTGAAGCTTAAAAACCTGTCTTCCTGCGCATGCGAACAGAAGGCTGCTGTAAATAAGATGAAGGCTGATATGCAGGTTTTTGCAGACATCTTATTAAATGAGTTTTTGCTTTTCGAGATATTTGAGCCCCTTTTCAGAAGCGATGGCGCGCACATGATACTTCAGATATTCAGCATACACCTCCATCACCGTATATTTCGGGAAGGGGAATACATCCTGGCTCACGATAATTTCCGTACGGGCGGAATAGATTTTAGCCACAATCTCAGGATTGAAATCATTGCGATACAATCCCTGTTTGATGCCCTTCTGAATATTTTCGAGGATGCAGGAATAGATGAAGGTGTTCTTATAATCCAAGAACATTTTCCAGCCGGCAGGATGATACTTCTGCAAATCATACATCGCGGAAGGATTCATCTTGCTGAGATGAACCAAGACGTGCCGTCCGATGGAAAATATTTCGTCAATAGCATTGCCGTTTCGATTCCGGATTTCCCCGATTGCCTTTTTTTCATTCTCCAGGTGGTTCTTCATCGTCTTGCAGACCAGGTCGTCCTTGTCACTTACATATTGATAGAGTGTCTTCTTGGACATGCCCATGCGGCTGGAGAAGTCGTCCATCGTGACGCTCTTGATGCCATAGTTGAGGAAAAGCTCTTCTGCTTTAGCAAGGATTTGCTTGAGTCCGTTGTTCATAGCCGGTCGTGCTGAATAAAAAAACGAAGGACAAAATTAAGAAAAGAAACGGTGGAAACAAAAATTTGTTTAATAGTTTCCCTGGTTTTTTCAGGCTCACCCGTTGACTTATTTCCATTCGGTGGGGATGGCTGGCTTGCGTGGATTAACTTTGCGGCTCGATGCAAGCCAAACCTGACATACGTGAATTTCCGCCAGTTCAACTGGAGGAGTATCTCATCCAAAAAAAGGAAAAGCCATTCCGGGTGAAGCAAATCCAGGAATGGCTCTGGAAAAAATCCGTCCGTTCGTTTGATGAGATGACCAACCTTTCGCTTCCGCTCCGGAAAATGCTGACTGAGGATTTTGTCATTAATTCACTGAAAGAAGATTTCATCCAGAAAAGCGCAGATGGCACCATCAAGATGCGCTTCCGGCTTTATGACGAAAATCTGATTGAGGGCGTGCTGATTCCGTCCATCGGAAGAATCACAGCCTGCCTGTCATCCCAGGCCGGGTGCAGCCTCGATTGCCATTTCTGCGCGACAGGCTTCATGCAGCTCAAGCGCAATCTTTTTGCCGGAGAGATTTACGACCAGGTGGTGCTGTTAAACAGAATATCCGTGGAGGCTTACGGCAAGCCACTCACCAACATTGTGTTCATGGGAATGGGCGAGCCGCTGCTGAATTACAAGAATGTGCTCGCGGCTATTGACAAGATTACGTCTGAAAACGGTCTGAACATCTCTGCCAAGCGTATCACGGTTTCCACTTCCGGCATTGCGAAAATGATTAAAAAGCTTGGTGATGACGGAGCGCGCTTTGAGCTTGCCTTGTCGCTGCACTCCGCCAATAACATGAAGCGCAGCAAGATAATGCCCATCAACGGTTCCAACCCGATTGAGAATTTGGCGGAGGCGCTGAATTATTTCCATCAAAAGACCGGGAATAAAATCACATTTGAATACATCCTGTTTGACGGTTTCAATGATTCGCTCGAAGATGCGAGAGAATTAGTTGAATTATGCCGGAAGGTTCCGGTGTCGATGGTCAATATTATTGAGTACAATCCGGTTGAAGCAGTGCCCTACAAAAAATCACCGGAGAAAAAACGCGAGGTATTTGTCAATTACCTTGAACGTCATGGAGTGATTGCGAAGGTGCGCCACAGCCGGGGAAAAGATATTGATGCAGCTTGCGGGCAGCTGGCGATTAAGGAAAGGAACGGTACGGTAAAGTGAATGCTGAATTCATAGGGTTATATCTGGCTGGTATTGTATCTCTTTTCTTCGCGTGAAAAGAATTCTTCTCAATACCCCAGCCACGCGCTCAGCCATCTCTCGCACTCTTCCAACTTCATCCCCTTCCGCTTCGCATAGTCCTGCACCTGGTCTTTCAGGATTTTACCCACACCGAAGTACTTTGATTCCGGATGCGAGAAATACCATCCGCTCACCGATGAGGCAGGGTGCATTGCCAGGCTTTCGGTGAGGCGGATGCCGGCATTTTTTTCTGCATCCAGCAATTTGAACAGGGTGATTTTCTCCGTGTGGTCAGGGCAGGCAGGATAGCCGGGCGCGGGGCGGATGCCCTGGTATCTTTCGGCAATCAAATCTTCATGGGTGAGATTTTCTGCAGGGTCGTATCCCCAGAATTCTTTGCGCACCCGCTCATGCATGCGCTCGGCAAATGCCTCGGCAAGCCGGTCAGCCAGGGCTTTCAGCAGGATGCTGCTGTAATCGTCATGCTCCCGTTCAAATTTCTGCGTCCACGCTTCAATGCCGATGCCGGCTGTGACTGCAAACGCTCCGATGTAATCCCGGATGCCCGTTTCTTTCGGTGCGATGAAATCACTCAGGCACAGGCTGGGCTGCCCCGCTGCCTTTTTATTCTGCTGGCGCAGATGATGCAGGACGGCCACTACTTTTTTTCTTGCATCATCCGCATAGACTTCAATGTCATCTCCAAGTGAATTTGCCGGGAAGAATCCGATGACGGCATTGGCGGTGAGCATTCTGTTGTGGAAGATTTGATTCAGCAACCTGCGCGCATCGGTGATGAGCCGGGTCGCTTCCTTACCGAATGCCGCGTCATTCAGAATTTCGGGATATTTCCCCTTGAGTTCCCAGGTGGCAAAGAAGGGAGTCCAGTCAATGTAATTGCTGAGTTCAATGAGCGAATAATTCTTAAATGTTCTGATTCCGAGAAATGACGGCCGGGTAATTTTTGTCTTGTTCCAGTCAATCTGGAATTTATTTCTGCGCGCTGCTTCAATCGAAACAAACTCTTTGCTTTTATGCTTGTCCAGGTGGCGCTCGCGAATCGCGCGGTATTCTTCGCGGACCGATTTCACAAAAGCTTCTTTCTTTTCTCCGAGCAGATTTTCCACCACCGTCACCGAGCGCGAGGCATCGAGCACGTGCACGGTCTGCCCTTTCGTGTAATGCTGTTCAATTTTCACTGCCGTATGAATCTTTGAAGTCGTTGCTCCGCCAATCAGCAGCGGCAAATCAAAACCGGCATGTTCCATTTCCTTCGCCACGTGAACCATCTCCTCCAGTGACGGAGTAATCAGTCCGCTCAGACCAATCACGTTTACGTTTTCTTTTTTTGCCGTTTCCAGAATTTTCTCACACGGCACCATCACGCCCAAATCAACGACTTCGTAATTGTTGCAGCCCAGCACCACTCCGACAATATTTTTTCCGATGTCGTGTACATCGCCTTTCACGGTGGCAAGCAGAATTTTTCCTGCTGAAGATTTCCTGCCGGATTTTTCTGCCTCGATGAACGGGGTCAGATATGCCACCGCTTTCTTCATCACGCGCGCGCTCTTGACCACCTGCGGCAGAAACATTTTCCCGCTGCCGAACAAATCGCCCACTACGTTCATCCCCTCCATCAGGGGACCTTCAATCACCTGCAGCGGATGAGCGAACTGCGCGCGCGCCTCTTCGGTGTCCTGTTCAATGAAATCGGCAATGCCTTCCACCAGCGCATAAATGAGCCGCTCCTTCACGGGCTTCCTGCGCCATTCCAGATTCTGCTCCTGTCTGATGCCGTTGCCTTTCACGGTTTCGGCAAATTCCAGGAGCCGTTCTGTTGCGTCCTTCCTCCGGTTCAGCAGCACATCTTCCACCCGTTCGAGCAAATCTTTGGGGATGTTGTCATACACTTCCAGCTGACCGGGATTGACGATGCCCATGTCCATGCCGGCTTTAATGGCGTGATACAGAAATGCTGAATGCATGGCTTCGCGCACCACATCGTTTCCGCGAAATGAAAACGACACGTTGCTCACGCCTCCGCTCACATGCACGCCCGGCAGATTTTCCTTAATCCATTTTGTGGC
>DATLYB010000330.1:0-10443 GCA_035575215.1 Chitinophagales bacterium | reverse complement strand
AGCCATCCCATTTGCTCATTTCCTTTTCGAGCATTCCGCCTGAAAGAAAGTGGGCAACAAAGAAAAAGAAGATGACTTTCTTCAAAAACATTTCAAGGACGAATCAACAAATCTAATCAAGTTTTTCCGCAAGGTTTACGAAGTTCCGTTAAGAAAGAATTAAAAACAAGAGGGCGGAAACCCGCCCCCCTGTTTTTGTTATAGAATCCGGGAAAATTATTTCACCATTACCGCTTTACCGAAGTAAGCGCCCTGCTTTGTCTGCAAGCGGTAGAAAATCATCCCTTCAGCAATTCCAGCGGGAACGAATTCTACTTTTTGCATCGCACCTGCCTTAACATTCCCTTCAAACAACGTGGCTAACTTCTGCCCTGCAATGTTGAAGATTTCAAGCTTAGCGTGTGAATCTTCAGTCAGTGAAAAATCAATACTTAACCTTTCAGAGAAGGGGTTCGGGTATGCTTCCACGTTTTCCACTCCGGTTTGAGCCAAGTCTTCACTGAGGTCTTCTTCTGACATCTTATGCCCATCATCATCATCATCATCTTCGCACTTATATCCGCAACGACCTAACTTGTCACCGTGTGCAAGGTGAGCAGGCACATCGGCAACAGGTACGCACGTGGTGGTGCGTCCGTTCGAGCCCCGGTGGCAAACCAACACGCCATTAGCGCAGCGAATATCCGCCACACAAACGCGCACGCAATCTTTCCCTATGCAGCCATTGGCATCGGTAACGGTAACGCAATAAACAGTACTTGCAGCCGGGCACACACTGACTGAGCCAGTTGTTTCCCCGGTGCTCCAGAAATAATTATACCCAGGCGTGCCTCCTGATGCAAGAGCAGTCAAGGTGGCACAAGACGGACCATATCCGATGTAAACCGTTGCATTCGGACCCGCATTCACTTTAGGCGCTGTATTCACGTATTTGCATCTTCCTTCCACGCATAAATCTCGCGTACACGGGTTATTGTCATTGCAATCTTTCGGAGTGTGCTGGCAGGCTCCCTGCGCATCACAGAAGTCAATGGTGCAGGAATTTCCATCGCTGCAGTTGATGGGTTTGTTGCGGCATCGTCCGTTACGGTCGCAGTAATCGGTGGTGCACAAATTATTGTCATTGCAATCTTTTGGTGTGGAAGTGCAATTGCCGAGGGCATCACATGCATCAACCGTGCATGGGTTTCCATCATCGCAAAGCGGAGTATGCCTGCACTTTATTTCAATGCCTCCGTTATCATCATCATCATCGCCATCATCATCATCGTGGTCTCCGTCATCATCATCATCACGTTCACCGTCATCATCATCGTCAAATTCCACTTTGCAGATGTCAATGGTGCAGATGTCACCGTCATCGCAGTGCGGAAGTGTGAAGCAGCCATTGGCGGGGTTGCAATAATCATCGGTGCAGTAATCGCCATCATCGCAGCTATGAGGAGTATAGACGCAGCCCGTAGCCGGGTCGCACGCATCATCCGTGCAGGCGTCATTGTCGTTACAAACCACTACCACATAGTAGCAGCCTGAAAAGGGGTCGCAGTAGTCGTCATAGCAGGCATCATTATCATTACAGTCAATAGTGGTTCCCGCGCAGATACCGAAGCAATCCAGCATATCATTTTCCGTGCAGGCATCTCCGTCATCGCAGGGCGTAGGATAATAACAGGTTGAATTATCGCAAAGCGCATTGGGGTCATAATTGCATGCGCTGGGGTCGGTGCAGCCGTATTGCGGAGTTCCGGCACAGAATCCACTGTTGCATACATCGCCTCCCGTGCAGGCATCTCCGTCATCGCAAGACGCACCGCTGGACGGAGTTCCCGCGCAGATACCGAAGCAATCTAAGATATCGTTATCCGTGCAGGCGTTTCCATCATCACAGGGACTGGGGTAATAGCAAGAGAAATTATCGCAAAGGGCATTGGGGTCATAATTGCATGCGCTGGGGTCGGTGCAGCCGTATTGCGGAGTTCCGGCACAGAATCCACTGTTGCACACATCGCCTCCCGTGCAAACGTCTCCGTCATCGCAAGCAGATGTGTTGTCACTGTATGCGCAGTCGAAAGTATTTAAGTCACATACATCATCGGTGCAGGAATTGCCATCGTCACATTCCGCATCAGTGCCGTTTGGGCATGTTTGCGCCTGAACAGTGCCTGCTGAAACAGCAATAAACATCAAAAGGAAAATGAAAGGAAGTTTGAAATAGCATGTCAGCCCTACGGGGCTGCAACAACTGTGGGTTGCAAGTTTTTTCATGGGTGAAAAATTTTTGGTTGTTAGAAAATTTGGTCTCAGAAAACTTCCACAGGGGAGAATCCCTGTTTACTTCTGACCGTTGCGGAAGGAGTCATCGAAAAAATCAATGACTGCATGAAAGTAAATGTTCTTTTCGGAAATCCAAAGAAATTTTCAAAAAATATTTTTCAACGCGGCAATTTTAACTGCACATTTGCATTTTCTGAAATTCTGCGGTTTCATTCATGTTCAGCGCAAAATCAAAATTCACTTCCGCGCTTTTTTCTCAGACAGACGGCTCCGGTCTTGCCTTTTTCCGGATATCGTTCGGTTTCATTATGCTTTGGGAAGTGCTGCGTTATTTCGGAAAAGACTGGATTCAGAAATATTACATCAAGCCGCAGTTTCATTTCACTTACGAATGGTTTCCATGGGTGCAGCCGCTGCCGGGAGATGGCATGGTGTATCTTTTTTACCTGCTGGGGCTGCTGGCGATAATGATTGCCGCTGGCTTTCTGTACCGGGCGGCTGCCGCAGCATTTTTCATTGTATTCACCTATGTTTTCCTGCTGGAACAGGCGCGCTATCTCAACCACTTTTACCTGGTATCGCTGGTATCGTTCCTGCTGATATGGATTCCCGCCCACCGTGTTTTTTCCGTTGATTCGTGGCGAAAAAAAAGAACAAGCCCCTCAAAAAAAAGAGCGGTAAAAAATTTATCCGGGAAAATCCCGGCTGAAACAAACCGTCAAACGGTACCGGTGTGGAGTTTGCTTCTGCTGCGGTTTCAATTCGGTGCGGTGTATTTTTTTGGTGCGCTGGCGAAAGTGAATGGCGACTGGCTTCGAGGCGAGCCGATGCGTCACTGGCTGGCTGATGAAACGGATTTCCCGCTGGCAGGCTCGCTGTTTACTCATGAATGGATGATTTATTTTGTTTCCTATTCCGGAATCCTGATTGACCTGCTGGCACCCCTTCTGCTGCTGTTCCGCCAAACGAGGTTCTTTATGTTTTTGATTCTGCTGGCATTCCATCTCACCAATGACACCATTTTCAAAATCGGCATCTTTCCTTATTTCATGATGCTGGCGTCCACCATATTTTTTCCGGCTGATTGGCTCAGGCAGATGGCTGCGTTGTTTCACCCGCGCAGCGCTGGAAAGGCGGCATTCATCATTGCTGCGGGCTTTGCAGTTGCGATGGCGACTTCATCTCTCCGTGAAAATCCCGAAGTGATACCCATCGCTGTTTCATTTGTAGCAGGCGGAATTTTAGCGTGGACCTTCCTGGATTTGCGGAATTCCGCTGTCGGAAAAAAAACAACCGTAAAACCAGCACTGCAACCGGAAGTCAAACTTTCAACGCCTCATTATATATGTATGGCAGCAATGGCACTGTGGGCCGCGGTGCAGATAGCATTACCGCTACGCCACTACTTCATCCCCGGCAACGTGAGCTGGACGGAAGAAGGGCACCGCTTCGCATGGCATATGAAGCTGCGTAACAAGGAGGGTAAAATCATCTTCTATGCTGTTGAGCCTTCAACAGGAGAAAAATTTCCAATCGAGCATACCAAAATTTTAAAAAGCTGGCAGCGAAGTAAGATGAGCACGCGTCCCTACATGATTCAGCAATTCGCAAAATATGCCGGGGTACAATTGAGAAAACAATATAACAAGGATTACGAAATCAAGGTTGATTCACGCGTAAGCCTCAACTATCGCCCCTATGAAACAATGATTGAACCTGATGCCGACCTTTCAAAAGTTACTTATTCTGATTTCAGGCACAACAACTGGATAACACTTCCCGAATTGCCGCCTGTGAACTCAATATCCCTCAACCCGGAAGAAACAAAAAATGAAGTAAGTGAGGAATGAAATGGTTTTATCTGTCCTTTACTTACTTTGGTTCTTCATCATGGTTTTCAGGCTGCTTTCAGCTTAGTGACCTCAAGATTAGGATAAAGCGGCTTCCACACTTGGTTCACGATGTCAAGACTCTTTACATACACGACCGTATTACGGTCTAACCTCACCTTATATTTGGGGTCGAGCTTTTTAAACACAGTCAGGGGTTTGGTTTTCGGTCTGCCTCTGTTCATTTTTTTTTAAACAAAATAATACCAATAATCTTCATTTAGTTCCCATTGTAGTTGGGTGCAGGACATATTTCACCGGCTGTTTTTAATGTCCCCCCTTTACGCAGTCTATTTGCGCTTGAGAAGGGGAGCGGGTTGCGGGACTCAACTGGAGGGGATGATGCAATTTGTCCTGCACCCATAAATGAAAATCAATTGCAGCGATTTTTCATTGGCTATTTTTGCGCGCCAGAATGACAAAGAGAAACTTCAAGGTGAGTTTATCCACTATTGCAGGCGGTTCGGTGGTGAATATTCTGCGCGTGTTCAGTGAAAACAAGATTGAAAAGCGGTACTTGCCCAGAGCCGCCTCTTCACTGTTGTTTGCTCTTTTTGCAGAGCCGTTTCGCTGGTGGGAGCACCTGAAATACGACCGTGTTGTCAGCAAAATGGAACTGAAGGAGCCGCCTGTTTTCATCCTTGGACACTGGCGCTCAGGCACCACCTATCTGCACAACCTGATGTGTGAAGACCCCCGCATGGGATATGTCACCACCTATCAGGGAGTTTTTCCAGAGCTGCTCGGCAGCGAATGGATTTTCAAGACATTTATGCAGACCGCGATGCCGGAGAAGCGTCCATCTGACAACGTGATGTTGTCGCCTGATTTCCCGCAGGAAGAAGAGTTTGCCATGGGGAACATGAACCCCTATGGATTTTATAATTTCTGGTTTTTCCCAAAAAGAACCAAAGAATTCTATGAGCGGTATGTAGAGTTTAAAGGCGTGGAAAGCAGCGTGATTTCCCGCTGGAAATCGGATTATATCCGGCTTGTAAAGAAAGCATTGCTTTACACGAAAAGGGAGAGGTTTATCTCAAAAAATCCACCGCACACCGGAAGGATAAAGCTGCTGCTTGAGATGTTTCCCGATGCGCGGTTTATCCATATTTACCGGAATCCCGTCACGGTGTTCATTTCCACCAAAAAACTGGCGGAGGCGACAATGCCTGCCATCCAATTCCAGGATATCAGCAACGAGGAGGTGGAGGAAAATATCCTTTGGATATACGAGCGAATGATGAAGGGCTATCTGCGAGACAAGAAACTCATTTCCAAGGAAAACCTTGTGGAGATTTGCTTTGAGAAATTCGAGAAAAACACTCTCCGGGAACTGGAACGGATTTATGAAAGCCTGCGTCTGAAAGGATTTGATGCTGCAAAACCAAAAATGGTGCACTATATCGAATCGCAAAAAAGCTACGAGAAAAACAAATACAACATTCCCCGCACTGTAATTGAAAAAATCACTTCCCGGTGGAAATTCGCCATGGAGGAATGGAATTATTTGCTGCCCGATAATGTAGATGTTGTTTAAGGAACACGAGGGTTGTTGAGCTTTTCTTTCCTGAGTGTATGATGTTCCAGCGATTATTAAAAAATGGAAATAGACCGCCCAATCACCTAATTTGACTGCAGGATGAAAAGGTTGGTGAATTACCTGGAGAGAAATACCATGCTGAATGCAGGAGCGCTGCTTGTTTATTTTCTATTTCTCATCTTCCTGCACGATACGTTTGTCAACCTTTCGGTTACAATAATGAATACCCTTAGCCTATCAATTTATGATAAAGTAGTGGGGAGTATTACTTTATCTTTCCTGGCTTTTTTTATTTTTTTGTTTATAAAAAATCTGAGAGCCGAAAGGGAGAGAACTGACCTCAAAATCACCTACCTGCTTATTGTAACCGGATTGGTCATCGTCCATTCACAGATGAATTTTGTGATGAACATTGAGATTATTCACACCCTTCAATTCGGCATTCTGGCAGTGCTGATTTTCCCGCTAACCCGCAGCTTCGGAGCCACGCTTTACTACACGGTGTTATTTGGAGCGGTGGACGAATGGTACCAGTATCAAGTTCTTTATCCCCAAAAAAGCGATTACTTTGATTTTAATGACCTGGTGCTTGACCAGCTTGGAGCCGGTCTTGCGCTTGTGTTTTTATATACTGCGGGACTTAACAACTTAAGAAATTCCAACAAGTGGTATCAGTCGCCTGTTTTTCTTTCAATGGCAGTATTTGCAATTGGTGCGGCTGTACTCTTCCGCTTTTCGCTGATTACCGTGTACTACAAGGAAGGGACCCGCGCGCTGATGACGCTCAGCAAAGCCAATGATGCTGAAGCCTTCTGGAGGCATCTTCCCAACTGTGACATCGTTTATCACGTGATGAGTCCTCTTGAAGGATTGTTGGCTGTTACTGCCATCTGCGGGTTATTCTTTTTATTAGATGTTTTGGCAGGAAAAGAAAGAGGTACTACTTCTCAAACCCCGGAATTGAATTCAAAACCTGTCCTTCAGGGAGTAAATTAAATTAGTCATCGAAAGATTCTTTCGTAAATAATCTAAAGCAAAAACCCTCTCTGCTTCAGCAGAGAGGGTTTTTGTTTCACTTTCGTCCCTCTTCTCCTTACATCATTCCGCCCATTCCGCCCCCCGGAGGCATGGCTGGAGCTTTTTCTTCTTCAGGCTTTTCCACCACGATGGCTTCCGTTGTCAATAACATACCTGCTATTGAAGCCGCATTCTCCAGCGCAACACGCGTTACTTTCGTGGGGTCAATCACACCGCTCTTGTAAAGATTTTCATACTGGTCGGTGCGTGCATTGTATCCGAAGTCCCCCTTGCCTTCCTTCACCTTCTGCACCACGATGGAGCCTTCGATGCCAGCGTTTGCAACAATCTGGCGAAGCGGCTCTTCAATGGCACGCTTCACTATTTGCACGCCTGTCCGTTCATCCTCATTGAGCGTAGTCACCTTCTCGAGAGCTGCCAGCGCCCTGATGAATGCTACTCCACCGCCCGGTACGATGCCTTCCTCAACGGCTGCGCGAGTTGCATGAAGTGCATCTTCCACGCGGTCTTTCTTTTCCTTCATTTCTACTTCGGTGGGCGCGCCAACGTACAACACTGCAACCCCGCCAGCCAGTTTAGCCAGCCTTTCTTCCAGCTTTTCTCTGTCATAGTCTGAGGTAGTCTTTTCAATCTGAGCCTTTATTTGGTTGATGCGCGCCTTGATGTCGGCTGTTTTGCCTGCGCCCTTCACAATGGTGGTGTTTTCCTTGTCAACCGTTACTTTTTCAGCACGACCCAGATAAGAGATGTCAGCATTTTCAAGCTTGTAACCGCGCTCCTCGGCAATCACCGTTCCGCCCGTGAGGATGGCGATGTCTTCCAGCATTTCCTTCCTTCTGTCGCCAAAGCCAGGTGCCTTCACAGCACAAACTTTCAGGGTGCCGCGCAACTTATTCACTACCAGCGTTGCGAGTGCTTCGCCTTCCACTTCTTCTGCAATTATTAACAAGGGGTTACCGCCCTGTGCCACCTTTTCAAGTATCGGCAGCAGTTCCTTCATGTTTGAAATCTTCTTGTCATGAATCAGGATATAGGGGCGTTCCAGTTCGGCTTCCATATTGTCGGCATCTGTGATGAAGTAGGGCGACAGATAACCCCTGTCGAATTGCATGCCTTCCACCGTCTCGCTGTAAGTTTCAGTGCCTTTCGACTCTTCAACGGTAATTACGCCTTCCTTGCCAACTTTCTGCATTGCCTCGGCAATCAGTTTACCGATTTCCTGGTCGTTATTGGCTGAAATAGCTCCCACTTGTTCAATCTTCTTAAAGTCGTCACCTACTTTTACGGATTGTCTTTTGAGGTCTTCGACAACAGCCGCAACGGCTTTGTCAATTCCGCGCTTCAGATCCATGGTGTGTGCTCCTGCCGCCACGCTCTTTAACCCGCTGGTGATGATGGAATGAGCAAGCAAGGTAGCAGTGGTAGTGCCATCACCGGCAATATCTGAGGTTTTGGAGGCCACCTCCTTAATCATCTGCGCCCCCATGTTTTCAGCCGGGTCCTCCAGTTCTATTTCTTTTGCCACCGTCACCCCGTCTTTGGTAATGGAGGGGGCTCCGAATTTCTTCTCAATCACCACATTGCGTCCTTTTGGGCCAAGTGTGACTTTAACTGCATTGGCAAGGGTATCAACGCCCTTTTTAAGCGCATCCCTCGCGTCCGAATTGTACTTGATTAGTTTTGCTGACATAGTTTATAGTTTTTAGTTGTTAGAAAAAATAATATCAAATCACAGCAAGAATGTCTGATTCTCTCATGATGAGATAATCCTCGCCATCTATGTTGATTTCGGTTCCGGCATATTTCCCGTAAAGAACCGTATCCCCCACTTTCACGGTTATGGGTTCGTCTTTTTTTCCGCTACCCACAGCGACCACCTCACCCTTTTGAGGTTTCTCTTTGGCGGTGTCGGGAATGATTATACCCCCTTTTGTTTTTTCTTCGGCAGCCTGAGCTTTTACTAAAACCCTGTCTGCCAGCGGTTTGATGTTTACTTTCTTTGCCATAGTTTTTTTGTTTTTTTAGGTGTGCAAAAATAATGAATTCAGTTTCCATTTCTGCATATCATGTACCAGATGAAAATTAAAGTCATTTTTTCAGTGTCAGCTTGAAATTTTTTCACCCCAAGATGCAATCCCTCAAAAGTGTGACAGAATTTCACCAACCAGAAGGTAAACTCTTTGCCGTAAAGAATAAAAGCACTTTAAATAAAAGGTTGCCTCATTCCCGGTAAACTGTTTTTTTATTGATTTCACAATCAACTTACTTGTGAAAGAATTATGCCTTGACAAAAAAATAATACCTACTTTTAGGTATTCTGTGCCATCTTTGGAAAATCATTCGTCACCCATTATTTTTGCTCTTTAGAAAATGTCTAAACAAGTGCCGATTAACATAGTCATTGCCGACAGAGATTTTTTAATTAAGACGGGACTAAAATGCCTTCTCTCGAAAAGAAACGATTTCGAAATTACCGGGGAGGCAAACAACATTGCTGAACTCAAAGACATTTTGCGCCTGCATCAGCCTGATGTTCTTATAATGGATTATGACCAGCCGGGCGCCTTCTCAATTGACGACCTTGTTTTCATCACGCGTAAATATCCTGCAATTAAAATACTCGTTATTTCCAACAACCGCCACAAGCACGATATCGTCAGCACGGTTGAGTTTGGCATCACCAGCTATTTGCTGAAAGAATGCGGAGAAGATGAAATTTTTGATGCCCTCTATGCTACGGCACGGGGACAGAAATTTTTCTGTTCACAGATAGTTGAAAACATTCTCGGAAGAGTTCCTGCTCCCTGCCAGGGACTAACGCTCACGGAGCGCGAATTGGAAATAGTAAAGCTGGTGGCAGAAGGCTATACTACTGCGGAAATTTCCAGGATGCTTTCCCGCAGCATTCACACCATCAACACGCATCGGAAGAATATTCTTAACAAACTTGGGTTGAACAACCCCTCAGAGCTTGTGCTGTATGCCGTGAAGCGGAGGCTCATAGCAGCCTGATTTAGTTTCCAGCAAATCGGAAATTTTATCCCGCGCCACATTTCTGTTTCCTTCGCCCCGTCATTCGATAACCGGCTAATCAACACATCACATCAGTACACATCAGCGGAAAGCATTTCTCTCCACCACGCGCCTCACCGCGTCTTCATCATGGATATTGTAATAGAGCTTGATAACGCAGGTGTCGTTCAAAAAGTTGATGCTGTCAATATCTATGGCGGTGATGTCAAGCCCGGTGCGCAGGCGCAGGTCGTCAAGCAGTTGACGGTGATTTTCAGGCTTAATCATTTCAATTTTCTCATAGGTAATCACTTTGAATCCCTGCTGTGTTTTCTGCCACACGCGTTCCAGCACGTAAATCAAGGCAATGATGGCAGCGTTGGCGATGATAATTTCGGTGAATGCCGTTTCAAACGACCCCAGCGAGTTGATGATAGCGATGGTGATGACGGTGAACAGATAGGTCATCTCTTTTATGGGAACGGTGATGGTACGGTAGCGCAGGATGGCGAAAAGGGCGAACAGACCGAAGCCCAGCCCCAGTGACAGTTGCATGGAATTCATGAAATGGCACACCAGGAAAATCAGCAGGTTGAACACAAAGAAGGTGAACAAGTAATCTTTGTCTTTCATGCGCGGATAATAGATGAGCGCGATGATGACAAAGAGCGTTGCGAAGTCAAGCGCCAG
>DATLYB010000329.1:0-4273 GCA_035575215.1 Chitinophagales bacterium | reverse complement strand
ATCTTCATCTCCCATGACCTCTCGGTAGTGAAATTCATGAGTGACCGCATGGTGGTGATGGATAAAGGCAAAATCGAAGAGATGGGACCTGCCGATGAGATTTACAACAACCCCCAGCGCGAATACACCAAAAAGCTGATTAACGCCATTCCCAAAGGACGATTGGAGGATATTGAGCGCAGGTTGAGCGAGCGCACTGCGGTGGTGAGGTAACTATTTTATTATCATCTTTGCTCAGCACCGCCCCATGCCCGCCAGCCAACAAAAACTTTCCCCCGCTTAACTTTGCCCCATCCTGTTTCACTTGATTCGCCTTTCTGCCACTCCCTCAAACCTAACCTGTAAAACGTAAACTTTACTCTTTGAGCAAGAAAAAACAAAACAAAAAACAGCAAACACCAGCGACATTCAACACTGCCCTCCTGCGCTACCTGAAAAACGCTCCCCACAAGAAATTCTCCCGCAAGAGCATCTACAAAAAATTCATCCGTGAATTCAGCAAGCAGGAGATGGCTCTGGCGATTGCGGAGTTGGAGAAAGAGGGACGCATCGTGATTGACGGCAGCAAGGTGCACCTGCCTTTTCCGGCAAAGCCGAAGCGGAAGGAGCGCTCCGGTGTGTATGAGGGCACGCTGGAGATGACCAAATACGGCTATGCCTTCGTCACCGTCAAAGACCTCGAGCACGATATCTTCGTCAGCTCCACGCGCCTGCACCGCGCGCTTGATGGCGACACGGTGAAGGTGGCGATAGTGAAGGTGCGCGCCAACGGCAAGATGGATGGCGAGGTGGTGGAAATCGTGAAGCGCGCCAATAACCGGTTTCTCGGCACCGTGCACGTCTCCCCCAAATTCGCCTTCCTGATTCCCGACCGCAGGAACATGCTGCACGACATCTACATCCCGCTCGACAAGCTGCATGGCGCCAGAAACCATGACAAGGCGGTGGCGGTGATTACGCACTGGCCCCTCGAATCAAAAAGCCCTGCCGGTGAGATTGTGGAGGTGCTGGGCGAATCGGGTCGCAACGACATCGAGATGAAATCTATCCTCATTGAAAACGGCTTCCCGCTCAGCTTTTCGGAAGAGGCATTGAAGGAAGCCGAAAAGATTCCCGAAGAGATTCCGCAGGAAGAAATCAGACGCAGGCGCGACTTCCGCGGCATCATCACCTTCACCATTGACCCCGATGACGCCAAAGATTTCGATGATGCGCTCTCCATTCAGCAACTGCCCAGCGGGCATTGGGAAGTGGGCGTGCACATCGCTGACGTGACGCACTACGTCAAGCCCGGTTCCGCCCTGGATAAAGACGCTGCCGAGCGCGCCACTTCGGTTTACCTTGTTGACCGCGTTCTGCCCATGCTCCCAGAAAAGCTCTCTAACAAAGTCTGCTCGCTCCGCCCCGATGAGGACAAGCTCTGCTTCTCCACCGTGTTCGAGATGGACGCCAGCGCAAAGGTGTTAGAGATATGGTACGGCAAAACGGTGATTCGCTCGCAGAAGCGATTCACCTACCGCGAAGCGCAGCAGGCGCTTGACACCGGCAAGGGTGTTTTCGCGAAAGAACTGCAAACGCTCAACACGCTCGCCCGCAAGCTGCGCGCAGAGCGCATCAGGCACGGCTCCATTCCGTTTGAAACCACCGAAGTGAAATTCAGGCTGGATGAAAACGGATTTCCCCTCGAAATAATGCTGAAGGAGCTTACTGATGCCAACTGGCTGATTGAAGACTTCATGCTGCTTGCCAACAGGTATGTGGCAAAGTATGTCTCAAAGCTCCGGCACGGCAGGCAGCCCGTTCCGTTTGTTTACCGCATCCACGACAAGCCCGACATGCTGAAGCTCGAAGTGTTTTCACAGTTTGTGAAAAACTTCGGCTACAATATCAAGTTCAGCGACCCCGATGAGATTGCCGGCCAGCTCAACCGCCTCATTAAAATGGTGCACGGCAAAAAAGAGCAGGACGTGATTGAGCAGCTTGCCATTCGCTCAATGGCGAAAGCGGCTTACAGCACCAAAAACATCGGGCACTTCGGGCTGGCATTTGAACACTACTCGCATTTCACCTCACCCATCAGGCGCTACCCCGACATGCTGGCGCACCGCATCCTGGAGCAATGCCTCAGCGGTGACGGCATCCTTTACCCAAAAGAGCTCATCGAAGAACTGTGCGTCCGCTCCTCGCAGAAAGAGCGTGATGCGATGGAAGCCGAGCGCGAATCGGTGAAATACAAGCAGGTGGAATTCATGAGCGACAAAATCGGCAACGAGTATGACGGCATTATCTCCGGTGTCGTGTATAAGGGCATCTACGTGGAGATGACCGAAACCAAATGCGAGGGCTTCGTACACGTCAGGAATCTGGGCGAAGGCAACTTCCTGTTTGACGAAGCCAGCTACAGCCTTGTTGACCAGGACGAAGGAACCACCTTCCGCCTCGGTGAGGAGGTGCGCGTGAGAGTGATTGATACTAACCTCGAAAACCGCACGATAGATTTGGAACTAGCGAAAGGCTGAATTCATGAATATTCCGGGCTGAGGTTAATTCACCGGAATCTTCTACCTTTATCTCTGTTCATTTTTTCGGATTATGCCGGTTACTGTCCAACCACTCACCCCTGAGCTTTTGAAGGACTGGCTGTATTTTTTCGACAACATCGCCTTTGCCGATAATCCGGATTGGTCAGCCTGTTATTGCACGTGCTACCAGGTGAATTGCAGCACCAAGGAATGGAGCGTCCGCACGAAAGAGCAAAACCGCGACTGGGCACAGCAGGCAATCAAAGATGGCATGATGCGCGGCTATCTTGCTTATGAAGATGAGCAGCCGGTAGGCTGGTGCAGCGTAAACAGGAAAAAATTATACGCTCCGCTGATACGTGAGAAAGAGCTGACCCCTGATGCCCCCGATGACGGTATCGTTTCGGTAATGTGCTTTGTGATTGCAGCAACGCATCGCGGCAAAGGCATCGCGCGGCAACTGCTGCGCCAAGCGATGGATGACTGTTCCAAAGAAAATATTCCAGCGATGGAAGCCTATCCCTACAAAGGCGAGCTGTCCCCCGGTGACCAGTTTCACGGTCCGCTCCAATTATTTTTGAGCGAAGGATTCACTGTTTACCGGGATTTCGAAAGGTTTGTGGTGGTAAGAAAACAATTCAAGGCAGAATGACTCCGGTAAATTTACCATTCGTCATTCGTCATTTGTAATTTCAAGATGCACTCTCCCCAACAGCTTCTCCAGCTATTCGAAGAATACCGCAGCAAGCATTCCTTTCATTACAGCCCGGAGGAGCTGTATGAGCCCATCCGCTACATTCTTGATTTGGGCGGCAAGCGGATGCGACCGCTGCTGGTGCTGATGGGATGTGATTTATTCAGCGGAACGATGGAGGATGCCTTGCCCGCAGCTTACGCCATGGAGCTGTTCCACAACTTTACGCTCGTGCATGACGATATCATGGACAATGCCTCGCTGAGGCGAAACAAGCCTACCGTACATGAAAAATTCGGCATTCCCCGGGCGATTCTTTCCGGTGACGTAATGATACTTTACGTGTATAAATTTCTGCAACAGCTCGAACCGGAAAAATTTCACAAGGTGATTACCCTCTTCAATTCGTCAGCCATCCGGGTGTGCGAAGGGCAGCAGTATGACTGGAATTTTCAGAATGCGCGCGAAGTGTCGGTGAAAGATTACCTGAAGATGATTGAATTCAAAACAGCCGCGCTGCTTTCGTGCAGCCTCGAGGTAGGGGCTATCATTGCAGATGCCGATGAAGTGGATGCCCATCATCTTTTCGAATTCGGAAGAAACATCGGCATCTGCTTCCAGCTGCTCGATGATTTGCTGGATGCGTTCGGGGAACAGGGGAAATTCGGAAAAAAAATTGGCGGTGATGTGGCGCAAAACAAGAAAACATATCTCCACATCAAGGCGCTTGAGTTGGCGGGTGGCGAAGACAAGGAGAAGCTGATTTTTTATTCCCTAAATAATGTTCCCTCTGAGGAAAAAGTAAAGCACATTTTGGAAATCTACCGGAAGTTGGGAGTGGAAAAGATAGTCAGGGATGAAGCTCTGAAATTCCACAGCAAAGCGTTAGATAATCTGAAACACATAAAAGCCGGTGAGCAGAGGAAACAGGTCTTACATGATTTTGCAGAAGCGTTGTTTAAAAGGCAGATGTGAAAGGAGTCGTTCTTTATTTATTTAAAATTCCTTCTGAAAAAATTCACCGCGTTATCCCGCAGTATCTTGCTCACCAACTCAT
>DATLYB010000328.1:0-5573 GCA_035575215.1 Chitinophagales bacterium | reverse complement strand
CGGAATTTGCCTTAACTATTGACACGAAATCATGGGCTGCCGGAATCTATTCCGTAATAGTGAAGACCGAAGCCGGAAGCGGAGTGGTGCAGATAGTGAAAGAGTAAGCGGAATTTTCCGCTGAAGGGTTCATTTTATTTCCTGGCAAATCTCCACGAGTACCCCGTTGGTGCTTCGGGGATGCAGAAAGCAAATAAGTTTATTATCCGCACCCCGTTTAGGCTCATTCAGCACAACAAATCCAAGCGCTTCGAGCCTTTCTTTCTCCTTGTAAATATCCGGCACTTCGAAGGCAATGTGGTGAATGCCTTCGCCCCGTTTGTCAATGAATCTCTTAATGGCGCTGTCATCAGCGGTGGCTTCAAGCAATTCAATTTTTGTATCACCGATTTTGAAAAAAGAAGTTTTTACATTTTCCGACAGGACTTCTTCGGTTTTATAAGGAGGCTTTCCGAACAGTTTTTCAAAAATGGAATTTGATTCCTCCATGTTCTTTACGGCAATGCCGATATGTTCTACTTTCAGCATGGTTAATTTTATAGCTTCATCCGATGAACTCCGGGGGCAATCGGACGGCTTGTTCCGAAGTTTGAAACTAACAAAGGTTTGACAAACTTCCGAAGCCCGACAAATGTGAATCATTATGAAGCTTCCCATTTACCTTGATTACAACTCCACAACACCCGTTGACTATCGTGTGCTGGAAGCCATGCTCCCGTATTTCTCGGAAAAATTTGGTAACGCTGCCAGCAAGACGCACCGCTTCGGCTGGATAGCTGAGGAAGCCGTTGAAAAAGCGCGTTCGCAAGTTGCCGCTTTGATAAATGCGGAATCCTCGGAAATCATCTTTACTTCAGGAGCAACAGAGGCTGTTAATCTTTCGCTGAAAGGCTCTTTTGAAGCTTACCGTTCAAAGGGGAATCATATCATCACTGTTTCCACCGAGCATAAAGCGGTTCTTGACTGTTGCAAAAAACTGGAAAAGCAGGGCGCTACGGTAACGTATCTTCCGGTGAACAGCGAAGGGCTGATTGAATTGAAAGAATTGGAAAACGCGATTACCGAAAAGACAGTCCTCATCTGCGTAATGTTTGCAAATAATGAAATCGGAGTGTTGCAGCCGGTTAGCAAGATTGCGGAGATGGCTCACCGCCACAGCGTCATTTTCATGTGTGATGCAACCCAAGCAATCGGAAAAGTGAAGGTGGATGTGCAGGAGAGTCATATTGATTTGATGCCGCTGAGCGCACACAAGATATATGGTCCGAAAGGAGCGGGCGCTTTGTATGTGCGAAGGAAAAATCCCAGAGTATCGCTCATCGCGCAGATGGATGGAGGCGGACATGAAAGAAATCTCCGTTCCGGAACTTTGAATGTACCGGGAATCATCGGACTGGGAAAAGCCTGTGAGATTGCCGGAAATGAACTGCAATTGTCATCGAAAAAAATCCGGCAGCTGCGCGACCGTTTGCAGCACGGATTGGAGAAAAACATTCCCGGCACCCGCGTCAACGGCAGCATGGCTTACCGTCTCCCCAATACTCTTAACGTTTCTTTCAAAAACACGGAAAGCCATGTGCTGATGAAAAAGCTGATTAACGAATTAGCCGTATCCAGCGGCTCAGCGTGCACTTCAGCGGTGCCTGAACCGTCTTACGTTCTGAAAGCGCTTGGATTGGATGATAAATCGGCTTATGCTTCTGTTCGGTTCAGCCTGGGCAAACCGACTACTGAAGAGGAGATTGACTATGTGGTGAAAAGAATATCCGCTGAAGTGGAGGCGATAAGAAAAAACGTTGTTCATTAACTAATGATTGCCGCAGAGTAATTTTGCAGAAGCAGATTCACTTAATCGGTTATGCTTTTCGTTTCAGATAAAGCCAAAGAGCAAATTGAAAAAATCCGCGCGAAGGAGAATCTATCTCCTGATTATTTCATCCGCATCAGCGTGGTGGCGGGAGGATGTTCCGGCTTTACCTACAAAATGGATTTTGACAACAAGATTCAGCCGAATGACCAGGTGTTTGAAGATAAAGGCGTCAAACTCGTCACCGATCTTAAGAGTTTCCTCTATGTTTACAACACCACTCTTGATTTTTCTGATGGATTGGAAGGCAAGGGATTTCACTTTAATAACCCCAACGCGTCACGCACCTGTGCCTGCGGAGAAAGTTTTGCGGTGTAGAGTTAAACGGGGATTTTAACCAGCTACTTTCACCTTCGTTTTCCCCTGCGCCTGGGCAATCACTTCTTCGGCAATGTTGTTTGGAACCTGTGCGAAGTGAGAGAATTCCATAATGGAGGTGGCACGCCCGGATGTGAGTGTGCGCAATTGCGTCACATAACCGAACATTTCTGCCAGGGGCACCTTTGCTTTGATGACTTGGGCATTCCCCCGCATTTCCATTGATTCAAGATGTCCGCGCCTGCGGTTGAGGTCACCCACTACTTCACCGGTATATTCTTCGGGAGTCACCACTTCCACCTTCATAATCGGCTCCATCAAAACGGGTCCGGCTTTACGTGCTGCATCGCGAAACCCCAGCTTGGCTGCAATCTCAAATGACATCGAATCAGAGTCAACGGCATGATAGGAGCCGTCAAACACCCTGACTTTTGCACCCAGAATCGGATAGCCCGCAAGCACTCCTGTGTTGAGGGCTTCCTTGCAGCCTTTCTCGATAGCGGGCACATATTCACGCGGGATGGCACCGCCAAAGATGTCATTAATAAACTGCAATCCTTCCACACCGGGGTCAGGTGGTCCGAGTTCGAAAATAATGTCGGCATACTTACCGCGTCCGCCCGTTTGCTTCTTGTACAGTTCGCGGTGCTCAACGGTTTTTGTGAGCGCTTCTTTGTAAGAAACCTGCGGGGCGCCTTGGTTACACTCCACTTTAAATTCCCTGCGGAGGCGGTCAACGATGATTTCGAGGTGCAGCTCGCCCATGCCGCTGATAATTGTCTGCCCTGTTTCTTCATCGAACTTCACGCGGAAAGTGGGGTCTTCTTCCGCCAGTTTAGCCAGCGCCATGCCCAGTTTGTCCACGTCAGCCTGTGTCTTGGCTTCCACCGCCAAGCCAATCACCGGTTCGGGAAAGCTCATACTTTCCAGCACTATAGGATATTTTTCATCACTGAGAGTGTCGCCCGTTTTAATATCCTTGAAACCCACGGCTGCACCAATATCTCCCGCTTCAATAAAGTCAATGGGGTTTTGCTTATTGGCATGCATTTGCAGGATGCGCGATATTCTCTCTTTTCTTTCTGTGCGGTTATTCAATACATACGAGCCTGCTTCCAGTCGTCCGGAATAAACGCGGAAGAATGCGAGTCGTCCCACATACGGGTCGGTCATAATTTTGAAAGCAAGGGCTGAAAAAGGCTCTTTCGCATCTGGCTTTCTGATTTCTTCGGCTCCCGTGCGCGGATGTTTCCCCTTCACAGCTTCAATATCAAGGGGTGAGGGAAGGTAAAGTGTGACGGCATCCAGCATCGCCTGCACGCCTTTGTTCTTGAAGGCGGAACCGCACAGCATCGGGATGATAGACATGCCGATGGTTGCCTTGCGGATGGTAGCCCTCAATTCATCAGGAGTGATGGAGTCGGGATTATCAAAAAACTTTTCCAGAATCGTGTCATCGTACTCGGCAATGGCTTCCACCATTTTCTCGCGATATTGTTTAACCTGCTCAACCATGTCGGCAGGAATCGGAACTTCCTTGTAGGTCATCCCTTTTGTTTCTTCATCCCAAATGATGGCTTTATTGGTGATGAGGTCCACCACGCCTTTGAAATGCTCTTCTTCCCCGATGGGGAGCTGAAGGGGTACCGGGTTGGCTCCAAGCTTGGTTTTCACTTGCCTCACCACTTCAAGGAAGTTTGCCCCTGAACGATCCATTTTGTTCACGAAGCCAATGCGGGGCACCTTGTAGCGGTTAGCCTGCCGCCATACCGTTTCCGACTGCGGCTCCACTCCCCCCACTGCGCAGAAAAGTCCTACCATGCCGTCAAGCACGCGCAGGGAGCGTTCTACTTCAACCGTAAAGTCAACGTGCCCGGGTGTGTCAATCAAATTGATTTTATATTCCTGCCCGTTATATTTCCAGAAAGTAGTGGTGGCAGCAGAGGTGATGGTGATGCCGCGTTCCTTTTCCTGCTCCATCCAGTCCATCGTGGCAGCTCCCTCATGCACTTCTCCCATTTTATGGGTAAGACCCGTGTAATACAAAATACGTTCGGACGTGGTTGTTTTACCTGCGTCAATATGTGCGGCAATACCTATGTTTCTTGTAAACCGTAAATCAGCCATAATTTTTTTGCTTAAGCTAACCTGAAATGCGAAAAAGCCTTGTTTGCTTCGGCCATCTTATGAGTGTCTTCTCGCTTCTTCACCGCAGCGCCTTCATTTTTGTAAGCCGCCTGAATTTCAGCCGCGAGTTTTTCAGCCATTGACTTGCCCTTGCGTTCAGCCGCGTAGGTCTTCAGCCATTTCATGCCGAGAGCTATTCTTCTGTCAGGACGAACTTCTATGGGAATCTGAAAGTTGGCGCCTCCGATTCTTCTTGTCTTCACTTCCACGCTGGGCATGATATTCTGCAGCGCCTTTTTCCATACTTCATACCCTTTTTCCTTCGTGTTTTTCTCCACCAAATCCATCGCTTCGTAATAAATGTTATAAGCAGTGCTTTTCTTCCCCCGTTCCATCAGGGTGTTGACAAATCGGGTGACAAGCGGGTCTTTGTATTTTGGGTCAGCTTGCTGTGTTCTTTTTTTTGATGGCGCTTTTCTCATGAATCGTTATTTCTGATTTTTCTTTGTTCCGTATTTCGAACGTCCCTTTTTGCGGTCTTTTACTCCGGCTGTGTCAAGGGCACCCCGCACGATATGATACCTTACCCCGGGCAAATCCTTTACTCTGCCTCCGCGAATCAACACAATCGAGTGCTCCTGTAGATTATGCCCTTCCCCCGGAATGTAGGCAATCACTTCAGTCTGGTTGGTAAGCCGAACCTTAGCAACCTTCCGTAAGGCTGAATTGGGTTTTTTGGGAGTGGTCGTATAGACTCTTGTGCAAACGCCTCGCTTTTGCGGGCATGAATCCAACGCTCTTGATTTGCTTGCAGCTCTGATAATGCTCCTGCCCTTGCGGACAAGTTGCTGAATAGTTGGCATTTTCGCTCCTAAATTTTTTTGGAAGGGCAAAATTAGGGAATGACTTGGAGATTAACAAACGGGATAATTCAAGGTTATGTCCGGAGGGGGGACTTGCTGGCTAAGTCCCATTTTGAGGTGCTGAGTTAACTTGCCATGCCAAAACATGAAGCAGGAACTTACCCATACGATGGCATCCATGCTGGTGCCGGAAGAGATTCTACAGCATTTTGAACTGGTCAGTATAGAGGAGAAAACAGAAGAATTCATATTGCGCTTAGAGGAGAAAGCAGGCAGGATACCGAAGGCGATCATCAGAAGAAAAAAGCAGTGCTGGATGGATTCTGCAACGCGCTTGAATTGCAGACCTTTCCGGTGAAGGGCAAGCAGGTCTATCTGCAGTTGTATCGCAGGCGCTG
>DATLYB010000327.1:0-18195 GCA_035575215.1 Chitinophagales bacterium | reverse complement strand
AAAGCAAAACAAAACTTATCACAACAGGATTATTCCGCTATTCGCGAAATCCCATTTATCTAGGCATGGTGCTCGCACTGCTGGGGGTATTCCTTATTGCGCCAACAGCCCTCATCCTGCTGATTTTGGTTGTGTGTTACGTGCTGATGCAAATACAAATCCGGCTGGAAGAAGAGCATCTCATCAAGCTGCACGGACAAGCGTATTTGGATTACAAGAAAAAAGTGAGGAGGTGGATTTAAAAACAGTTTCCTGTTCGTTTCCACAATAACAAGCCAAATGCAGATGATTATTGGTTATTTGCGGGTAGGTAAACGAATTTTGTTCCATGCTGCGAATCGGTGTTCCCTGCTGCTTTCTATATCCTGATAAAAACCGGACGGTATTCAGCCCGAAAACCCTCTGCTACATAGATAAAGACATGGCACGCTACCTGTCCCGAAAGGATGTAATGCCGGTGATGATTCCCGATTTGGAGGATGAGGAGTTATATCCTTTTCTGAATGAGATGAACGGTTTTGTTTTTCATGGCGGTACTGATGTAGCCCCTCAGACATATCACGAAGAGCCTATTCTGGAGGGCAAGTGGCCCGGTGATGCTTATCGCGATGCCTTTGAGCTTAAAATTTTAGATTATGCGGTAAAAAACGATGTGCCTGTTCTTGGTATCTGCCGCGGTTTTCAGATAATGAATGTGTATTTCGGAGGGACGCTGTATCAGGATATCGCCACGCAAAAGCCGAATTCGCTGGTGCACCGTGATGCGGAGAAATACGACCAGCTTTCGCACCCCATTGCATTGAATGAGGGAAAACTGCTCTACAAGCTTTACAAGGATGAGCCGGAAAAAACCGTGAACTCAGTCCATCATCAGGGAGTGAAGGATTTGGGAAAGGATTTGGAGGTCCTTGCTTATTGCCCGATTGACGGCATCGTGGAAGCAATAGGCTGGAAGGGAGCGGAAGAGGGGCGTGTAATGGGTGTGCAGTGGCATCCTGAGTTTTTTTACAATTACAAAAACGGAAAGCTGATTAATGCAGATAAGGTGTATGAAAATTTTTTGAAGCTTTGCGGATGAGGCAGTCAAAACAAGAAATAATGATTACCGAACAATTAAAAACCACTTTGAAAGTCTTCAATCCAGCAACAGGCGAGGTTTTAAAAGAGCTCACTGAAGATTCAAAAGAAGCCATTCTACAGAAGTTTGAAAAAGCAAAAAACGCTCAGAAATCATGGACGAACCAGCAACTCGAAAAAAGAATTGAATGCATCGCTGCGTTCGACAAGCTGCTTGAAGGCAATATCAATTCCCTTGCATTAACGCTCACGCGGGAAGTCGGCAAGCCCATCCGGCAATCGCATAATGAAATCCATGGCGCAAGAAAAAGAATCAAATTCTTTTTGGAGAATTCCGAAAAGTGGCTGGCGGATGAAACCGTTTACACCGAAACCGGTCTCACCGAAAAAATTTCCTATGAGCCGTTGGGTGTCATTGCCAGCATCTCGGCATGGAATTATCCCTACCTGGTTGGCACCAATGTCTTCATCCCTGCTTTGATTGCGGGAAATGCCGTGCTTTACAAGCCTTCAGAATTCAGCACCCTCACGGGTTTGGAAATCGGCAGGCTGCTGCGCGAGGCGGGAGTCTCCAAGGATGTGTTTCAGGTGGTAGTGGGTGCGAGGGAAGCAGGAGAAGCACTGCTCGAACTTCCGCTGAACGGGTATTTCTTCACCGGCTCATACAAAACGGGGCAATACATCTATGAGCGCGTTGCTCCGAAGAGGGTTCCCTGCCAGCTGGAGCTTGGCGGCAAAGACCCGCTTTACGTTGCGGCTGACAACAAAGACTTGAAAGCAGTAGCCGCTGCCGCTGCCGATGGCGCTTTCTACAACAACGGGCAAAGCTGCTGCGCAGTGGAGCGGATTTACGTTCATGAAAAAGTTTATGACGAGTTCGTCAAACGTTTTGTGGAAGAAGTGAAAAGTTTCAAATCAGGAAATCCGGAAAATGAGGACACCTACATCGGAGCCATCACGCGCAAGCAGCAAGTGGATTTCCTTCAAAAGCAGGTGGATGACGCGGTGAAAAAAGGAGCCAAAGTTTTAATTGGCGGAAAAAAAATTGAAGGTAATGGAAACCATTTTGAGCCAACGGTTTTGGTGGATGTGAACCACACCATGAGCGTTATGAAAGATGAGTCATTCGGTCCTGTAATCGGGATTCAAAAAGTAAAAAACGATGAGGAAGCCGTTCAGCTCATGCAGGACACCGAATACGGGCTGACGGCAGCCGTGTATTCCGACCACCGTGAAACAGCGGAGAAGATTCTGAAGCAGATTGATGCCGGCACCGTTTACTGGAACTGCTGCGACCGTGTGAGCGCCAATTTGCCGTGGTCGGGAAGAAACCATTCAGGGTTCGGCACTACCTTATCGTACATCGGCATCCGGGCTTTCGTAAAGCCGAAGGCTTATCACCTGCGGGAGAAATAATCCATGTTTTATACCATTATATTTTGCGGTTCTGCATGACAAAGTCAATCGCTTCCATAATCACCCGGCAGGCTTCTTTAATTTGAGCTTCGGTTATTATGAGAGGCGGTGCTATTCTCAGGCAATTTTCAGCGAACAAAAACCAGTCGGTCACGACTCCATTTTTGATGCACCTGTCAATTATTTTCCTGCAGACAGCGAATGAATCAAATTCAACGGCAAGCAGCAATCCGGCACTGCGGATTTGTTTTATTGCCGGATGTACAAGCAGTTTCCGGAAGAGGGCTTCCTTCAGCTTAACTTTTTTCATCCATCCTGATTCAAGCAGCGCTGTCAGCGCAGCCATTCCCGCAGCGCAGCAAACTGGATGACCGCCAAAGGTGGTAATATGACCCAGTGCGGGATTACTTGACAGCACTGCCATCAATTCCTTTGATGCAATAAAGGCGCCTAACGGCATTCCGCCTCCCAATCCCTTGGCAAGCAATAGAATATCCGGAACAATGGCATGTTGCTCAAAAGCGAAAAGCTTTCCGGTTCTGCCGAAGGCCGTTTGCGCCTCATCAAAAACAAGCAATGCACCTGTTTCATCACAGCGATTGCGAAGAGCTTTCAGAAAATCACGACTGGCAGTGCGCACGCCCGCTTCGCCCTGAACCGGTTCTATAAAAACGCATGCTGTTTTTTGCGTGACGCTGGAGAGGTCGGTCGTTTCATTAAACCGGATTTCACGCACGTCAGGCAGCAAAGGTAAAAAAGGCTGACGCAGTTTCCGGCTTCCAATCAGGCTCAGCGCGCCTTGGGTGCTTCCGTGGTATGCCCTGTCGAAGTAAACAATTTCCGTTCTGCCGGCAGCTTTTTTTGCCAGCTTCATCGCCCCTTCCGCAGCTTCAGCCCCCGAGTTGACGAAATAAACGCAGGATAATTTCTCCGGAAGATGTTCGGCAAGCAACCTCGCATAGCGTACCTGAGGCGACTGAATGTACTCGCCATATACCATCAGATGCAGGTGCTGCCCGGCTTGTTTTTTCACGGCATCCACCACCCTGGGATGCGCGTGTCCGAGATAGCTCACGGAGATTCCGGAAATGAGGTCAAGGTATTTTTTCCCATCCTGACTATAGAGATAAACGCCCTTAGCGGTTGCTATTTCGAGCATCAAGGGGGATGGGCTGGTTTGGGCAAGATGATTTAAAAAAAATTGGCGGGAGTCCATCCGACCGGGAGGAATCAGGGCAATACTTCGCTTTCAGATTCCACGAGTTTGCCTTCATTATAATAGTTCACCCATTCCACATTGCCGTTGATATCCCATTTGATGAACCTTCCGTGCGACCTGCCGTCTTTGAAGTTTCTTTCAAACTCTTTCATGCCGTTGGGATACCATGCTGTGAATGTTCCATGTTCCTTCCCGTCTTTAAAATAGCCTTCGGAAGATTTTTTTCCGTTTTTGAAGTAAGTGACAGACAGTCCTTCTTCTTTGCCCATCACGTAATGCCGCACCCATTTGAGCTGGCCGGTGCGATACCACTTTTTGATTTCTCCATGTTCCTTGCCATCTTTAAATGTACCTTCGAATCCTTTTACGCCATTGTCATACCATTCAATCCACAGACCGTCTTTCACGCCATCTTTGAAATTCGTTTCCGCCACCAATTTGCCATCCGCATACCAGTAAGGCCATTTGCCTTCTTTCTTCCCTTTCTTGTAGGTGCCTTCCGCTTTTTTTTGCCCGTTGTTATACCAGTATTGCCAGTATCCTTCTTTCGAGCCGTCATAGTAACCGCCTTTTGATTCCAATTGTCCGTTATCGGCATAGGTCACCCATTCGCCTTCGCGCTTGTCATCAATATAAAGCCCTTGTTCCATCAGTTGTCCGTTGGGGTGCCACTTCTTGAATTCGCCTTCAAATTTTCCGTTTTCATGGAATGCTTTTGATGCTATTTGTCCGTTTGCATACCATGATGATGAATTACCGTCAATCTTACCTTCTTTATAAAATTCCTGAGCCCCGAGGGTTCCGTCTTCGAAATAAAAAAGAGAGATGCTGTCTTTCAATCCGTTTTTATAGAACTCCACAAACTTGATATTGCCGCTTGGATACCATGTGGTGGATTTGCCATGCTCCACGCCATCTCGGTACAAAACTTCTTTTTTCAGCTTCATGCCTTCATAGTACTCTACATACCTGAGTTTTTGCATAAACTCTCCTTTCCCTAAATAGGTAACCACCACGCGCGGGTCACCGTTTGAAAACGTTTTAAGCACCACATCATAGGGCTTGCTCTTGAATGAGCAGCCTGCAAGCATGGCTGCAGCGAAGAAAACCCCTGTTACAATAAATTTCAATGGAGTAAGTCCTTTCCAAAAAGGAGCACCAAAAATAAAAACATTTTTAAAGGCAGATGGCATCTTAATTTTTATACGACACAGGTGCTTTTATCATTTTAAAAAACGTTCTGTTAAAATCAACAACGGCACACGCAATATAAATTCCGGGGGGAAGACGCTTTAGGTCAATCGCATACACATGATTTCCTGCCTGATAATGCATAGCCCTGATTTCAGCCGCCAGTTTGCCTGTAACATCTACCAACTGCAAATTCATAATTCCTTCATTTCTGCTTTTAATGTTTATCAAGACTCTGTCCTGAAAGGGATTGGGAGATAATGAAAATTCCAAGCCTTCCTTTTGCTGCGTAAGGGTTCCTGTGGTAGAATCATTCGCTGAAAGGTCAATTATAATTACCGGCAGTGAAAAGGTATCGCAAATCTGGGATGCGCATTGCGTGTTACACGTAACTAACTGCACGTTGTACACCCCTCCTTCCGAAAAAGTATGTATGGTATTGGAACCGCTTGCATGGTTGCTGGCGGATGCCGGGTCATCAAAATCCCAGGTAAATGAATTTCCATTGACGGAGAGGCTGTAGAACCCAATTTCAATGCTGTCTTCATCCTGGTTTATTACTGCCGGGAAAGGCTGATAGCCGAATACTGAAAAAGGCTCGAAACATCGAAGGGTGTCTATATACTCCACATTGCGGTAAACCAAATTTCCGTCAATCACCCAAGCCGAAACGCTTAACAGGGGAATTCCGAAATCAGGCGAAAACCATTTGTACTCCACCGAGCTTTCAGGAATAACCTGCGTGGGCAAAAACTGACTAAGCGCAAACGTATCATTTTGAAAGATGACCGTATCCTGATTGTACACTGTTGATTTCAGCTTCAGCACGTTATTAAATACCCCAAAGGGCGTTATCAAAGTTCCCCATCCTTCCACGTGATTATACCGCTGCTGGCGGTGGTTATAGACCAGTGACACCGGAATACCCGTGCCCGGAATGGAATCAAGCTTCAGTGAGTAGTTGCTGAATGATGTGTCTTTGTTTGCATACTCCAGAGGGAAGGAATAAACTCTGTCAGGGATTTCATATTCCATGACAATCGGAAATCCGGAAAGCTTTGCCCCCACCGCCACCTGAGAAAGGGCATCCTGCGAGATGTCGTAGAAATTAAAAATATCTTCCACCGTGGTGATACCGAGATTGATGGAGTCGTTGGCAAGCTCGGCAAGGTCAAATTTGGTAAACCAATTAGTGAGGCAGGTGCTGCTGCAATTGAAATTGCAGGTGCCTGCGCAGATAAGCGGAAATCCGCCTGAGCTTACGCAGGTATTATAACAATCGTTATAGCAGATGCCATTGCAGGAAAAGATATAGGCAGCGCGGAAACCTGTGATATTGGGGTCTGTAAACTTTACGTGCCTTTGGGATATGGGATTGAAATCAGAATAATCCCACGTGAATCCCATACCGGTGGCAGCATAATCATGATTGGGAATATCCAGCACGCTGATACTGCTGACGATGAAACTGTCGTCAAGAGTTGCAAAATCACCGCTCGTAAACACCGGTTGGGCAATAGTATCTTGGGCGGAAATAAGCAACAGAAGGGATGCTGACAGCAGGATGCCTTTGCTGAATCTGTCTGACATTTTTTCGATAAAGATTTATGTACCGGTGCTCCGCTAAATAAGGAAGGATTTTAACCGTACGTTGTTTCCCAAAGTTAGTCAAAAACCCACCTACAACGGGGTGTAAGACAAGGGAAGAGCACGATGATTCACTTACCTGCAATCGCTTATTTCGCTTTCTTTGGGTATCTTTCAGAAAGCCCGTAATTTCTCAGCGGTTTTCAGAATTATTTATGGACCGGCTGTTTTTCAAATACCTCGCTCCGCTCCTGGCAATTTCCATTATCCCTACGCTTGCCATCGTGCTGATACTTTACTTTTTCATCAGAAATAATATCACCGAACTGGAAACAAATCTTATTGAGCAGGAAACAGAAACACTCACCAGGCTGGTAGCCGATAAAAACGAATCGCTTGCCAAAACCGAAGGCATGTACATCGAGCAGGAGATAGATAAAATCAGGGAAAAAATAAAAGCGATGCAGTTTGACCCCGACTTTATCAATTTGAATACGGACAACATCAACTCATTTGCAGAAAATCTTTTTTCACAGGAGCCTTCGATTATGGAACTCACCATTGTCAATAACGTGGGGGATTTAATCACCCGCAAATTCAGTTCGCTCTCTCTGGAATCAGACGAACCGGGCAGTATCAGCACCGCTGCCATTTTCAATGAGTTGGAACGAAAACAATCGTATGTATCCGCACCTGAAATATCTAACACCACCGAACTTCCGTTCATCACCATCGGGGAGCCGTTTCTGGATAACGCAGGTTCTTTTGCCGGAGGCATCATCGCTAAGCTTGACCTGGGGTTTGTAAGAGATATTGTCTCCACCAAAAAAATCGGTGAATCGGGGTATCTGTTCATCATTTCGGATGAGGGCAAACTCGTTTCCCATCCCTCCCTCCGGGAATTTTATCAAAATCCCGATTACAGCAAATACGACTACGTGCATGACATCCTTCAAAAAAAGAACGGCACCGTGTGGAACGGAGATAACATCATTTCATTTCATACCAATGACTATGGCTGGACTACTGCCGTTGAAATGCCTTCGAAAGAAGCGCTGGCTGCCGCTGAAAGTAACAAGCGCACCATCCTTTCCTTCATCAATGCCACGCTGCAATCCATCGCCTATTTCACGGTGCTTATCATCCTTTTCGGATTCATGATTGCAACGGGAGCTGCTATTTTCATCACCAAGAGAATCCTCACTCCTATCCTCAATTTTACAAATGCGACAAGGCGGATTTCCCAGGGAGAGTTTTCCCTGAAAATTGAAAAGCATTCTAATGACGAACTGGGTGAGCTTGCCGATTCATTCAATAAGATGGCAGAAGAACTGAAAGCCGAAAGGGAGGAGCTGATGAAAAGTAATGAGCAAATCAAAAGCCAGGCGCAGGAGATTATCGGAAAATTTATTGCCCTGCAGGAGCAAAATACAGGCATGAATCTTGCACAGCTTGAAAAGCCTCTGCTGCGTGTGAAGACTTACCTCTCCGAAATAAAAAAACAGATAGGTGAAATGAAAAATAATGAGCAGATGACGGAGGTGATAAACGACATTGAGCAGATTGATTCTTTTCTCAAGGATTTGTTTGAGCACTCGCGGATTACTCCCGATGTGAGTTATTTTACTCCCGTTGATTTTAAGGAAGCCTGTCAGGCAGCCCTTGAAAAGCTGACCAATGAAATACGGGAAAGTCATGCCACCGTGAGTTGCGGGCAGCTGCCGGTGTCCAAAGCCCTGCGGGGAAGCATCATTCAGCTGTTTGAGAATCTGGTGAGCAATGCAATTAAGTATCGAAGCGCACAGCCCCCCAAAGTCAGCATTTCTTCTGAAGACCGGGGAAACGAATGGCTGATTTCCGTCAGCGACAACGGCAGGGGGATTGGTTCCTCTGAGATGTTCGAAATATTCAATGTGCGTGAAAAACGAGAAAAGGGAGTTTACAAATTCAACTTTGGGCTTGCATTATGCAAAAACATCGTAGAACGCCATGGGGGTAAAATATGGGCGGAGTCTCAGCAGGAGAAAGGGAGTGTGTTTTATTTTACTATCAAAAAGTTTAAATAATCCGCTCCGGTTTTAATGGAAAGTTTTAAAGAAATAACCGCCCAGCTAAATCAAAACCAGGCTCAACTGGACAATTCCGATGAAAAATCCGAGCACTGCTCCCACCAGTTCAATAAAGCGGAATTCCTTCTGAAGAATTTGCATGATTAAATCCTCCAGCCGAGCAGGCGAAAGGAGGGAAATCCGTTCCTTGATAATCTTTTCGATATTAAGATGTCCTTCCATCGTGGCGATGTATTGTTCTACAATTTGCGGAGCGAGGTCATCCACCTCCTGGAGGAAGTCATGCTTCAGCTTGCTTTTGATTTTTCTTGAGAGGAAAATTGACATCAGCGGATAGTTTGAAGGAAAAGTAATGGCAAGGTACTCCTCAATCTTTGCCTCCACTTTCCGGTTAATCATGTCCAGTGTTTCGGGTTGGTTGATGCGCTCCTTGATATCGTGTACAGAAAGCAGCTCATCGGAAACAAGCCTGCCTATTTTTTCAGCTACGGCTTTTTGTCTTTTTGGGAAAACACCCTGCAGCGCCAACGGACCTAATTGAATTTTATTGCGGGGCCAGAAAAGCATCTTGATGGCAATATAATTGGTAAACCATCCAATCAGAGCGGCAATTACAGGAAGCGTGTAGATTGTTGAATTCATGTCAATTGTTTTTTGCAGTTCCCTTTGCGATGAGATACTGCCCTGAAATGTAAAACAACATGATGAAAAAGCCTGCGTACCGCAAGTCTTCATTGAAATAAAATTTATTAATGGCTATCAGGCTGTCGGAAAACATAAACAGCACAGCGCCCGCCAATGTCAGGCGGAAGCTTTGCCCGGAAATCTTTTGAAACCGGTTTAAGGCAGAAATCACCATCGCTGTTATCACCATGGCATATACTATTACGGGAAATCTCATTGCCAGTTCGATGCGATTGAAAATCAGCGAGATTAAAAAAACTGCAAGGGCGACAGCAGGCAAAGCCAGATAGGGCTTTTTTTTCAAGAGGCGTTCTCCGCCAGCAGCTTTTATTTCCAGGTTAAACGCGATAATGTACAGAAGATGGGTAATTAAAAATGCAGCCAGTCCCAACAGAAAAAATTGTTCAGTCTTGTACATCAGAAAAACATCGCCTGCGCAGGAAAATGCCAATGCCGTCATAATGAGCCAATGTGCCGAATTCCTGACATTACTTGTGGCAATGAAATACCAGGCAATCAGCAGCGGCATCAGCAGCGGCTTGGTAACTGCAAGCAAAAAGGAATTGCCTCCAATCACCGCTCCAAGATGAAAAAATGCAGCACACCAATAGAGCAAAATAACCGTTATGGAAAGCGATGAAGCGACTTTCAACTGAATAGCATTTTGATTTTAGCGGCAAGTATCCGTGCTATTTTCTCCTTTGATTCTTTTGTAACACCCGCAATGTGCGGAGTGAGCAGCACTCGTTTTTCTTTCGCAAGCTCATCAAACCATTTTTTTTCTTCGCTGCTGAGCCTGTCAATCTTTTCATTCTCCAAAACGTCCAACGCAGCGCCCAGCACCTTTCCCTCCCGGATGGCTTTCAGTAAATCAGCCGTCCGGATGTGCTGGCCCCTTGCCGTATTAACGAGCCAGATGCGGTTTTTGAAACCTGACAAGAAGGTGTAGTCAACCAGATATTTTGTTTCTGGAGTGAGCGGCAGATGCAGGCTCAGCACCTCTGCTTTTTCAAAAATTTCTTCCGGTGTGCTTTCCCTCACATGATTTCCACCGAATCCGGTTTTGTATTTATCATACGCCATGACGGTGACATCAAATCCGCTTAGCCGTTTTGCAAAAGCGCTGCCGGTGTTGCCATACCCATAAATGCCAATGGTTTTTCCGCTGATTTCGTTGCCCCGGTTCGTTTCGCGCTCCCAATGTAAGTTCCTTACTTCAGCATCAGCAGTGTGAATGTGATTCATCAGGCACAGCAGCATTCCCGTTGCATGTTCGGCAACCGCATCCCGGTTGCCTTCGGGTGAGTTGATGCAGGCGATACCCCTTTGTTCTGCATATGCTACGTCAATAATCTCCATACCGGAGCCCATGCGTGCGATAAACTTCAGCTTTCTGCCTTTGTCAATAAGAGCTTTGTCAGCCATGGATTTGCTGTTGATGATAACTCCATCAAAGTCAGAAATGATTTCCATAATGCCGTGCTGGTCAATCTCAGGGCGGTAGTCGATTTCAAAAGAACTTCCTTCCAGTTCTTTGAAGAAGGAAAGATGAATATGGTCAGTAACGAGAATAGTCATTATCGCTAAAATAGCTTCCGCACCTCTAATCTATAATTTTGGTTTGTTTTGCATTGAATAAATGATATTATTTTCGGACAGCGCCAATCAAAGCGCTGCAATTAAATCCTGCGCTAAACTGAAAATTCCTCTCGTCACAGTATTGCTGCCTGTTTACAATGCCGAAGCTCATGTTGCTGAAGCCATTCAGAGCATCCTGAGCCAAACGTTCCGCGACTTTGAGCTGCTTATCATCAATGACGGCTCTACCGACCGTTCGCTGGAAATCATCAGGTCATTTAATGATGCGCGCATCCGCGCGGAGAGCAATGAATCGAATATGAAACTTATCGCAACGCTCAATAAGGGCATTGACCTTGCCAGAGGCAAATACATTGCGCGGATGGATGCCGATGACGTGAGCTTACCTGAGCGTTTGCAAAAACAGGTTGACTTTATGGAGACGCATTCTGAGGTGGGTGTTTGCGGCACCTGGTTTCAGCTATTCGGGAATTCGGGGGAAATAGTGAAGTATCCCGAAAAGGATGAAAACATCAGAATCATGATGCTCTATCAAACACCGTTCTGCCATCCTTCCATCATTTTCAGAAAAGATGTTTTCGACAAATACGGGATTCGCTTTCTGCCTGAATTTATTCATGCCGAGGATTATGAAGCCTGGGTGCGTCTTGCCGGACTTACGCATTTTGCCAACATCCCGGAAGTGCTGCTGAAATACCGGATACATGAACAAAGCGTTTCTGCAGCGCATCAAAAAATCCAGGAGCGGAACACGCATCGCATCATCCGGAGGGCTTTTGAAAAAGCAGGGATGAGCATCAGCGATGAAGAAGTGCACCTGTTCAGGGAGGTAGCCTATTCGCACTTCAAGGCGGAGAAAAAGTTTGTGCTCAGCGCAGAAGCAATTTTAGTGCGCCTGCTTGAGAGCAACCGGAAAACAAAGTTTCTCCCGGAAAATGCGCTTGAGCAATTCGTTTTTGACTTATGGTTTCATTTATGTTACAACACAACAAGGCTGGGTAAATGGGTGCACCATGTATATTATCACTCGCCCCTCTCGAAACTGAGAAGAATGCCGGTGGAATACCGTTGGAAGTTTGCTTTGAAAGTACTTCTGAATAAACAATAGGAATTAGTCGAATTCACATCTCAGGTTTTTGCTTTACTTTAGTTCATCAATTGCATATGCCATCGGCAAAATACTGGATAGAACATCTTCACCTTGAGCCGCATCCTGAAGGGGGTTATTTCCGTGAATCCTACCGTTCACAGGGAATTATTCCCGCTTCAGGACTGCCGACTTATATCGGCAGCAGAAATTACGCCACATGCATTTATTACCTGCTTCCCGGAAATGAATTCTCGGCATTCCACCGGCTGAAGTCAGATGAAGTATGGCATTTCTATGACGGCTGCAGCCTGAATCTTCATATAGTGCTTCCAGAAGGAACGCTCATTACTAAAGTGTTGGGAAAAATTTTTGAAACTGGCGAAAGTCTGCAGCATGTTGTACCCGCTTATCATTGGTTTGCTGCAAAACCCACCGATAGCGACAGCTATTCGCTCGCTGGATGCACGATGTCACCCGGCTTTGATGTCAAAGATTTTGAATTGGGAATTTTCGAAGAGCTCACAAAGCAGTATCCGCAACACACTGATTTTATTCGCTTACTTGTAAAAGCGTAAGCTGAAATCCCTTCCAGGATTGCATTTTAATGAAAAATTAATTTTTAAAATACTTGTTCCCCTTCATTTTTCTCGCTAATTTGAATATAGAAAATTCATTTTCAGCGTTGAGATGAATGGATGTAATCAACAAATCACATTGCCTATGAAGAAAAACGACACCATTAATTTTATTTTCCTTATTCTATGCCTTCTTTTGCTGGGTTTTGTTTACTTGAATAACAGAATATCGGAGTCGTCCCGGAATATGCATGGAAAGGCTGCGCAAGATTCACCGGCTCAAAATGCCCGTCACAACAGGTAGCTGCTATCGCAACGAAAGACGCAGCGCAATACTGTTGAACATCAGCATGAAAAGTGCAATGATGACTCCGATAACGAGAAGCAGGGTGGTTTCAGTTTTCAGCAAAAATCCATGGCGCGCGAGGTATTCATGAAGGCGGATAACTCCGAACCGCTGCGCGGATAAAGCTACAGTCAAAACCCCAAAAACAATTAACGCAAATTGAAGGTTCAGAATCCTGGTGATGAATTGGCGCGTGTAACCGAGGTTCAGAAGGATATCCACCTCTTGCTTCGCGCGCGAAAGGATGAGCTGAAAATTAAGCACGAATATCACCAGGGATAGAATCACGAACAGCACTCCGGCAGCTCCGGCTATCGTTACCACCACCGTTAGGACAGTTCCTGCTTTTTGAAACCGCAATTTTTCTGAATTGGCAATATATTTTTTCTCATCAAGGAATTTTTTCAGCCGCTTATCGCCCGCGTCATACACTTCAATAATCAGCCTTGAAGGCGATGGAATTCCGCTGCCGAATTCCTTATTTGCCCAACTCATAAACTCCCAGGGCACCAGCACGGTTGGAATTCTGTCGCTGAAGGCCACCACTTTTGCCGAAAATTTTTCGCTCTTGCCATTGCCCGATATGCTGACTTCAAATGGAATCATCTGCACGGCTGCTGCAGGCAGCTGAGGTAATCCTTGAGTCATTGCGTATCCGAAATTGTAAAGGTTGAGAAATTCCGATGAAACGATAACGGGGATGAAATTTTTCCCCTCTTCCCATTTGAACTCTTCGGGCTTGTTGTCAATAAAACTGTCAGGAATGGCTTCAAAAAATAAATCAGTGCTGAAGCCGAGCTGCTGAGTGAGGTTGCCAGTAATCTTGAATTGGTTGGTTTGAAACGCGCCTGCCGCTTTGATAAAATTCTGCTTGCGGAGAGTATCCCACTCGCTTTGCGAAAACCCCGAAACGCTTTTGTCAAAAGTATTCAGCAAAGTCACCTGCTTGTTGATGATGAGATAAGCGGTTTGATTTTCCCTGTTTTGCTGCGTTTCGAGAATCTTCTTTAAGTCACAATATAATTGAACCGCCACAAGCAGGATAAGCAATCCGATGCAAAATCCGATACCGGCAATCAGCAGTTGCCATTTGCCCTGCCTGCTCAGTAGTATTTTCCAAATGAGCAGATTCCTCATACGGTGATTATTTCATGGTAAGGGAACAGGTTATCATGTTCCAGAGCAGTAACGAGTATTCCGGCATGACGCCCTTTGCATTCTTCAAGGATTAATTCGGCAGCCCGTTGTGAATTTTCGGAATCAAGGTGGCTGAACGGCTCGTCTAACAGCAGCCATTCAAAAGGCTGCACCAATGCTCGGAGTATGGCAATGCGCTGTTTTTCGCCAAATGACAGGATGCCGCATTTCTTGCGAAATAAATGCTGCACATTCAGCCGCTTTGCCATTTCAAAGATGCGGTCTTGGTTATAATAATTGGTGAGCCGTGACTTCAGAAGGATGTTCTCCAATCCTGTGAGTTCGCTGAACAGCATTAACTCCTGAAAAACGATGGAAAGCTTTTTCTGCCGCAACGCAGCCCATTTTCCTTCGCTGAAACTCCGGATGTCGGCTCCATCGAGCATCGCACTTCCGGAATAATCTTTTCGCCTGCCATACAAAATATGAAGCAGGGTTGATTTCCCTTTGCCGGATGCGGCTTGCAGACAGATGTATCTCCCCGAACTGAGTCCTATTGATTTATTCCAAACATGCGAAGCGGAAACATCAATTTCTTCAAAGGGTTTTGGCAGCAGATTTTCTAAGCGAAATACCACTATTTGTCGGGAGCTAATTTTACCTTCCTAAAAATAAAAGTTTTTGATGGTGCTGGCTGGAACCGCTCGCAAAATGCACCACATACATCCCGGCAGGAAGCGGAATATTAATTGAAACGCTATGATTTCCAGCAGGAAACTCTTCATCCTGTTGTGAAATTATTTTTCCGCTCAAATCGGTGAGTGAAATCTCAGCAAAAGAGCTTTCACGAAGTTCAAACCCCATCGTTAATTGATTGCCGGTGACCGGATTGGGATAAGCAAAGAAGAAATTTTCATACTCATTCTGAACAATGCCTGTATAACTCATCGCAGCCTGAACTGCCTTGTAGGCATTCACTCTTCCGAATCCCAGTTCACTTGACCACATTCCTGCATATTTATTTTGATTGTAATCGTAGCCTCCTGTCTTGTCGGCAGTGCTTGCCAGCAGATAACGGGCATCTCCGGCATTTAAAGCCGGATTCACGGCTAATATCAAAGCCATTACGCCAGCGGCATTAGGGCAGGCGGCAGAGGTGCCGTTGAAATCAGTAGTGTAGCTTCCCACCGCATATCCCTTATTTCCCCGCATATCTGTGGTGGTAATCATCACTCCGGGCGCTGCGAGGTCAAGGGCGCCACCGTAGTTTCCTCCCCACGCTTCGCCATCGCAGGATATCATGCTTTTGCGCTCATCACACATGCTGGTAGCAGTGACGGCAATAGTCTCTTCCATTGAACTGGGCCAGATGGGAGCGGCAGCATCTTCATTTCCGCTGGAAAAAAGCATGGGTATTCCTCTGCCGTCCCGTCCGTTGCTGACCGCATTTCTTATTGCATCTTCGGCAAGGGACACAGGTCCGGGCAAAAGGCTGAACAGGAAAGACGGCACGCCCCATGAGTTGCTCATCACATCCGCGCCAGCCTGGGCCGCCCAATTGATGCCGTCAGCCATCCATTGAGTAGTGGAGTAGGGAATAACGCCCAGGTTGGTTGTTCCGATAGAAGTGTCCACGTAATAAAAAATTTTCACTGGAATGATTTTGCACAGCGGAGCCACTCCGGCAACCCCAATGCCATTATCCGTCATGGCTGCCACGATGCCCGCGCAGCAGGTTCCGTGACCATCGTTCGCATACGTGGTGCTGGGATAGCCATTACTGCCGCCTCCTGTCGCATCAAAGCCATGCAGCAGATTTCCCGCCAAATCAGGATGAAGTGTGTCAACGCCAGAATCGAGAATTGCAATTTTGATGGAAGTATCTCCCCGCGTTATTACCCAAGCCTCCTCCACCGACATGTCAGCGCCCGGAGTTCCATTTCCCTGAATGGGGGTTCCGTCATTTCGCAGGTGCCATTGACGCGTAAAGAAGGGGTCGTTGGTCGCCACTACAGGGCTGAAGAGGAGATTGGGGTGAACATATTCAAACAGCTTCAAGCCGGCAAGAGCACACGCGAGGTCAAGGGAATTCATGCCGGAAAATTTTTGAGGCGTGATGATAAAGACGTTTTTGTCAAAAGAATACGTGCCCCTAATGTCGAAACGCATTTGCTCTGATAGTCTGGGTAAACTCGCTTTTTGCGAATCGGATTTTATTTTCACAAAAACCTGCTGAAGCACCGGAGCTTCCTCGCCTTTGGCGCTCCTCAAAACAGGATTGGCGAAGAGCACTTCAGGCTGTGACCGAAGTTCCTCCAGCATCTCTTTTAATTCGGAATAATCGGAACACCGGGTTTTTAACCGGGCAATAACCACCGGAGGATTATCCAGCCTGATGCTTTTGGAAACATCATCCAGCCACGTTGACTTTGCAAAAAACGAATCCATCTGCGGGCTTGAAACATTCTCATTGAATTGAAAAATTACTTTGCTGAGGCTCGCATGATGCATTGCTCTTGTGATGGAAGGTTCCTCAGCCTGACAGAAGAATGATAAATGAATTGGGAGAAGTAAAAATACTGCTTGCCTCATCCGCATTTAAAGATAAGTTTTATCGGATTTCTTTTTCCTATCCTTAACTTTGCAAGTTTGTTGGTCCCGTAGTTCAATGGATAGAACGAGAGTTTCCTAAACTCCAAATGGCAGTTCGATTCTGCCCGGGACTACTGTTTATCCTGTGAAATTATCCGTGTTCATCCTGCTGCTGCTTGCGGCAATGCTTACCGCACAGGAATATATAATCAATCTGCAAGATTCAATAGCACAGCACGACACCACCGATCCTTATGTGAAGAAACGCACCGGGCGCCTTGACTCCACCCTCAAGCGGCTAGACCACCTCATGGACTCCCTCACCGGCAGGCGGCAGCCCGAGTTTGACACGCTCGCCTATTATAATTTTCTTCTTGAAATGAAAGAGCGGAATGAGCGGTGGAAGCGCAGCAGGTGGAAAATTGGCGGTTCCATTGCATTGGCGGTGGTTGTTTTGGCCGGAATGGTGTGGTGGGGGAGAAAGAAGTATCGAGGTTGAAGCTGTAAACGAATTACTTCCCGTCAATCTTCTTATGCAAATAGGGAACGAAAAAGCCAACCGCACCGCCTACCACGTAGCCGATAATAATATCAGTGGGATAATGCTTGCCGGCAAAGTAGCGCAACAGCCCGGTGACAGCGGGCAGCAGGGCTACCGAAGCCCACACCAGCGGCTTAAGGTTTGAACCGGGGTTCAAATCGGAATAAACCGTTGCCATAAAAAAAGTGGCGGTGGCTGAAAGAGATGCATGCCCGGAGAAAAAAGAACGGGCAGCGTCTTTCTCTGTCTTTCTTGTATCATCCACCTCATCATTATAAACATAGGGACGGTAGCGATGTGTGATTTCCTTGAACAGGCTGGTGACGCCCATGGTGAGCAGCATGGATTCTGCATAAAGCAGCGATACGTACCGTTCGCGCCTCACATGCTTGTTGATGAGCAGCAGCCCGGGCATCGCCATGGAGGAAACCCAGAGTACATCGCTTGCCTTCGCTGAAGGGGGCGACCAGCGGCCGGTGGCGCTGCGGTCGAATTTCCAGACATCGTCTTTGCTGAGGGCGGGCAGTTCATCAAGCGTGGGTGCATGATTGGTTCTTGACAGGAAATAAGAAGTGGTTAACGTTCCCACCCCAGCGGCACCTGCAGGAATATCGAGCTTATAGCTGAGGTGATAAATATTCTGCGACAAGGCAGTGATGGAAACGAGCGATAGAAGAAGCAGTGGGATTTTTCTCAAGGATTATTTTGCGGCTATTTCCCTTTGCATTCTATTATTTATTCAATAGCGGCACTGATGCCGCGATCCGTCAGCCCGGTTTTCATCGGGAGGAGTGTTTCATAGCTTCCTTCTTTCACGGTGGCTCTCCCGCGGTAGTGGATGATGAGAGTCAGCTGTTCGGCCTGCTCTTCGGTATGTCCGCAGATTTCAATTAAGGCATCAATCACCCAGTCGAAAGTGTTCACATCATCGTTATAAACGACCAGGTTTTTTACCTCAACGACTTCTTCGACCGTGTCCGTGATTGTATCGGCTTGAGTAAATACCTGTAGTAATATATCCGGCATGGCTTTTTAATGTGATAATGCGAATTTACTTTTTTTTGCCATTGCA
>DATLYB010000326.1:0-5866 GCA_035575215.1 Chitinophagales bacterium | reverse complement strand
TGCGAATAGAGTTTCCGGTCGAGAGGCTGAAAGCCGGCAGCGAGAGCCTTTTTATATTTTCTGCCCTCGTTAAGGCGCGTAACCAGCGTCTCCAAAAAGTGAAGCATGAGCTTTACCTTAACCTAATGTAACAAAATTACTGAAACCGATGCGTTTTCCCTCAATAAAGCATCAAACACTATTCGAACGAAACATTTGGTAGGTTTCTTCCTGACGGCACGTAAAAAAACAGCTCCGGATAATATTTCTTCAACCCTGCATAAATACCCCTTGCCATCAATGCATAACCGTTAGAATTGTGATGTCCGTCTTTTTCCCAATAATAAATTTTAGAATTTTCTTTTGAAACATGCGCGGAGTCGCGGTAATAAGTTAGCAGGTCTATCCGTCTGAACTCGGGGATGGTATCTGCTATCTTTTCAAAAAAAGTGAAGTCATAGTCATAACGGTTCAGCTCCACTTCTCCCCGCCCGGGTTTTTTAACCAGCAATACTTGAATGTTGTTTTTGCGCGCGAGGTCTGCAATTTTCAGAAACGTTTCATTCCAGCGAGGCTCCAGTTCTTTCAGGCGTTGTATTTTAGCCTGAGACGTGAAGAAAAAGTCTTTGTCGGAAATATGAAAAACGGAAACCGCAATAAGACGGAAAAGATAGCTGCTGGCATAGAGCCATTCCCACGAAGGGGGAGCGGTAGCCTCCCAATGGTCGCCTTTAAAGCGCTCCAAACCTCCGCGCGTGAGGAAGTCGGTGGTAAAATCGCCTGTATCATACGTAATCACCGCAGCATCGGGGCGAAGGCTTAATCCAATATCTTGCAGTTGCTTCCAGTAAAAAGCCGGATCGCTGCCGCAGATGCCGAAGTTCTGGATGATGATGTTATCATAATTACGCAGAAGCGTTCGGAGCAAAGCCGGGTAGCTGGAGTCGAAAGGCGCCCCATCACCTTCAGTGTAGGAGTCGCCATAGGTTTGAATGAGAATTTCCGAATCCTTTTTAGGAAAAAAGTCAGCATCACTAAATCCGAAATTGTTGTGATGGCGCAGATAATTATACTCGGTGGTATGAAGGTATGATTCCGTATTGCTGCCGTAAGTGCGATGGATATTATTATCATAGCGGATAAAAGCCGACATGTATTTTCCAATCCGTCCCTCGATGTAGGCTCTGTTTATTCCGGCAGCACGCAGGCTGACTTCAGCGCCAAGCAGGGATAAAAATACAGCTGACGCTGCCAGCCAGATTCTGACAGCTGTTTGTTTCGAAGAGCGAAATACCAATATCCAAAAGCCGATGCAGGCAGCCATCACGAAGGCGGCTGAAAAGTAAAACACCAGCCCATGGAGAATCCCGAAAGCGGCATAAGGCTGCTGAAACCGCCAATGCAGGAAAAGCAGTCCTGATATACCGGCTGTCAGGGAAAGAGTTGGTACAAATTTTCTTTGTAAGAATGAAAACAAATTGCGGCTGCCTTCATTAATTGAATTGGACGAATTTACTTCTTTCTTGTATCAGCAGTTGCCTAGCGGGGTGCAACATTACACAGTTTATATACCAATAATTGCGGGTAAGATGCGAAAGGTACAACCTCATAAAGACCACAGTCTTTTATTTTACGTGCAACAGCCCACCGTACCGGAACAGTTGCCGCATTGTATTTATCAATTCGCTGCATTTCTTGTTTGGCTAATGCCGGTGACAATCTTGATTTCCATGTAATATAAAAAACAGGCTGATAGGCAAGTACGTTTTTCCAGACAGTTTCGACATCAATCTTACCCGTGTCTAGTACCTGGATATTGACGTTAAAGAATACTCCGATATCTACGCTGCTGCTTTGCCAGTTGTCGTATAATTTCTGCTTTGCCAGTTCGTACTGGAATTCCGCCACGCCCAGTTCCGGGTTCAAATCAAAAATGATGGAAGAATCACGGGTTGCCAGCGGCATGATATCTTGCAAAAGACGCATGTCACTATTGGGTTTCATCATCACAGGACGTATCATTCCATAGGCAGGGGTGAATTGAATCAGTCCAAAAGCATATCCGTTAACGACCGCGAGTTGAATCAAAAAAATGCCTGCTGACAGAAAGGCAAGCATCCTGCTGTTAACTACCGCCACTCCCCAGCAAACCAAAATGGTAAAATACGGCAGTGCCGGCAGGAAATACCGCGGATCCACATTGCTGGATTTAATCCATGCAATAAAGAAAACCGAAATTTGAAGCAGGGCAACCAAAAAGATACCATCGAAATTGCCGTATGCGCGCAGCTTAATCGTTCTAATAATTCCCGATAGCAACAGCACGGCTGACAAGCAAAAACCGAATGGCAGGAAAATTCCGTTGACGATATTTTTTATCCAGAGGTAATATTTTGATTCATCTGAGCCAAACAACGGGCTGGTGCCTGCATAATGCGCAAAATCAAGCAATGCTCGGTAATTATTAAAGTAAAATTTTCCTGCAGGAAAAAAAAATAACAAGGAAAGTAACAGGAAAAAAAGGTTCTTTCTGTTCAGTTGTCTTGTCGGAAAACTTCTGTAAACCTTCATCCAAAAGACAATAGCCGGAACGATGATGTACAGAGGTGAGGACACCTTTATAAGCATTGCCAGCGAGAGGGCAATGATAAATTGGGACAGAGCAAAATAAAAATTCCAGCTTTTTACCTTAATCATGATATAAATGAACCAGGATGTTAAAGCCACCTGAAGCGGTTCAATCCAAAACTGGGTGGACAAACCAATAAATAAAGGCGAAGCGGCTGTTAACAGGCTTCCGCACAAAGCGATTGCTTTGCTGTTAAATAAAATGTCAAAGCTTCGGAATAAAAGCATCAACGAAATAAAAGCGGCAATGAACGGAATAAGAAGGAGAGAGAAATTGATGGAGCCAATAAGGCTACCCATCGGTATTAAGAATTGCCCTATCCAAAATATTAAAGGTGCTTTGTACCCGTGAAATAAATTCCATTTCCAGACCGGCAGGTCGGTTATCATTTGCAGATATAGTGCCATTGAGTTCAGCGCATACCCGACAGGATCACCCCTCCACACGCCTTTGTCAAGAATTATCCAGGCAAGATTAGGCAGCACCAGTATGAAAGCTGCCGTGAAACCGGTAGGGTATTTCCCCCGCATGAAATGATGACGTATATTGTCCATCCTCGTCTTCAAATATTCTTTGGCGTTGCGCTGTTCGAAATGATGAGCCATCCTCCGGTTGAATACTGATTCAGGTCGTCCTTCACGTATTGTTTCATACAGATGTTATTCCCTTTGCAGGGAGGTATTGCAACAGCATGCACACAGGGAGAACAAAATAGCTTGGTGTAAACCACGGTTTCTGAAAGATTGGGAAACGGGGCGAGACGCGTTGCAGGATCGGTGGGGCCCCAATAGGAAGTAATGCGAACGCTTCCTGTCAACCGAGCAATGTGATTCAACCCGGAGTCAATGGATAGGAATTCATCAGCAGATTTGATGATTACAGCCGATTCCCGCAGCGATGTCTGCCCGACACGATTAATGATTTTACAATCAGGAAATGCTTCTTTTAATTGACGTTCCAAACCGATGGAACGGCTGACATCGCTTGGTCCGCCAAGAATGGTAATCACCGGATTCTTCCCATCGAATTTCGTTTTCAAGATTTTTACCCAATGTTCAGGAGCAAATTCCCTTTCCTTTCCCAATTCAGAACAATAAGAAGCCAGCACGACATGTAAGTGCCCTTCATCGGTAAAAATTTTTTCGAGCCGGTTCTGCTGAATAAAAAAATCAGAAACTTCCCTGTAAGGCAGAATGGTTGCCCCAAGTGCCAATGCGACCTGGTTATAATTGATGTAAACCGGGGAGGTGATGTTGTAAAAAAAAAGGTGAGTGATAACGTCCCGCTGCCATGAGTTTGTCTCATAATAAAAACCGAATCTGTTTCGAGCGCAAGACAGGCAAGAGAAAACAGTGGCAAGCTTGGAATGAATCTCAAAGTTGATGAGCCCGTCTGCGCGCCATGCTTTCCGGATGGCGTGGACTGATGACATAAGAAAAGAAAAGAAATTCGAAGTGCTGACAATCACGAATTCATCAAAGACACTCATTAACTCTGCGAAGGGTTTAACCTCTTCGGAAGTAATCAGCGTAAATTTTTTGTCTGGATATTTTTTTCTCAGCGACAACATAGCCGGCAGGGCAAGCAGCAGACTCCCGCCTCCCCTGAATTTCGTAACTACCAATTGTTTTCTGATAATAAGGTCATGATTGCGCCTGAGGATGGTACCTAACAAGATGGAGGCGGGACGCAGCAACACAATAAGCACCGAGCCTAAGAGAAAATCTATTTTTCTGAGATTCTTAATATTCATGGGCTAACCACTGCCATTTCGATATTATCCAATTAATAAAAAATTTTCAATTTAAATATTTGAATAGGAAACCGGCAAACTGTACTAAATTGGCAATAAATGCTGAGAGAAAGATTCGACCTTGCAAAAAATATCCTCTTCTCCAATTTCGGCAGGTTGCCGTTTCCCTACAAGCTGACACTGATTTTAACCTATTGGTGCAATTACAAATGCAGAACCTGCAACATCTGGCAGAAACGCCCCGAGCATGAGCTGACTACCGAAGAACTTGTCACCTTCTTCCAAAAATCCAATCGTTTCAATTGGATTGATTTTTCAGGGGGTGAAATCTGGATTCGTGATGATTTTGTCGCCATTGTGGAGGCAGCGCTCAAGTATTGCAAAAATCTTGCGCTCATCCATTTTCCCACCAATGGATACTTCACTCAGAAGACCGTGAAAGGGGTGAAGGAAATTCTGAAAATGAAGCCTCCCAAATTCATCATCACTGTAAGCATGGATGGTGATGAGCATACCAATGATGAAATACGCGGAAAAAAAGGCGGGTGGAGGCGGCAAATGGATACCTTCCGGCAGTTAAGGGACTTGCATGGAGTGGATGTTGTTCTTGGCATGACCCTGTCAAAGCACAATGCAGGACTTTACAAGAAAACTTTTGAAGAGGTGAAAAAAACATATCCTAACCTGCACCCGCGGGACTTTCATGTTCATATAGCGCATGAGTCGTCCCATTTTTACGGAAACAAAGCCAGCGAGCTGATTGATAAAGGCTCGCAGCAAACAATTATCGGAGAACTAATGGAATACCGGAAATCACGCGGTCATGTCAAAGGTCCGGTAAGTTTCCTCGAAAATCGATATCTGGACAAGGTGGAGCGGTATCTTAAAACAGGGAAAACGCCTGTTCGCTGCCATTCCTTAAGCTCCTCCTGTTTTATTGATTCATGGGGTAATGTTTACCCGTGTGTAACATACGACCATAGAATCGCCAACATTCGCGATTATGATTATGACCTGGAAAAAATCTGGAACCTGCCTGAAACCAAACAGCTGCAGCAGGAAATTTGGAAAGGACAGTGCCCGCAATGCTGGCAGCCCTGTGAGGCATACCAGAGTATTCTGGGGAATCTAATCTAAAGCCCCAGACTGTTTTGTTTGGCGTTGTCATTCTGAACTTACAACTAAAAGAACTAAAAGCTATCTCAAAAATAGGCATGTGCGATATGAGTGAGAAAAGTAAGTGGCAAACCAGATTCGGTCTTCCAGGATTTGCAGCAGCGTCAGCCGGGTGTTTTGACTCAGCGGAGTCAGTAGATAGAATTTGCGGAATAACTTCCTTTCAAAGGCATCAAAAGTCATTGGCATGATGCATTCGGCTGCTTGAGTTGCCTTATCAATGATATGGTTCGAATCCTGCCGCCCCGACATAGCGTGACGAGGGTTCCAGCCAATTCGGCTGGAACCGGAATCACTCCATCTCCGCCAATACTTCTCCTTTTTCCACC
>DATLYB010000325.1:0-4322 GCA_035575215.1 Chitinophagales bacterium | reverse complement strand
CCAATGCGGCTGCCATCGGGGATGATGATGTGCCCTACAAATCCCACCTGCCCGGCAATGAGGCAATTCTTTCCGATTTTGGCGCTGCCTGAAATGCCGGTTTGAGCCGCGATTGCCGTGTTCTCTCCAATTTCAACATTGTGCCCCACCTGAATCAGATTATCCAGCTTCACGCCTTTGCGAATGAGTGTTGAGCCGAGCGTGGCGCGGTCAATGGTGGTGTTGGCGCCTATCTCCACGTTATCTTCAATCACCACGTTGCCGGTTTGCGGAATTTTGTCGAAGGAGCCGTCTGGTCTGGGCACAAAGCCAAAGCCGTCACTTCCGATGACCGCACCGGCATGAATGATGCACTGCCTCCCGATAACGCAATTGGGATAAACATTCACGCCTGCATAAATAACGGTAGCATCGCCCACCTGCACGTTGCCACCCAAATAAACTCCGGGATAAATTTTTGCATGATTCCCGATGATTACATTCTCGCCCACATAACTGAATGCACCGATATAACAGTTCTTGCCCAGGCGGGCTGTCATGCTTACATAAGAGGGCTGCTCGATTCCGGATGGTTGTTGGGCTTGCTGCAAGAAAAGGTTCAGCACTTTGCTGAAGCCATCGTAAGGGTCGTCAACGCGGATAAAAACGCTTTTTGATTCTGCCGGTTTAGGTAAATTCCTTCCGACAATGAGCGCTCCAGCCCGCGTGGTTTTTGCAAAGTGCTCATATTTCGGATTGGCGATGAAGCTGATATGATTCGCCTGCGCTTCTTCAATCTTGGCAGGACTTTCAATCACAACGATGCCGCTGCCTTCGAGTTTGCCATTGAGAAAAGTTGCGATTGACTGAGTGGTCAGTTGCATGGTATTGTTTTTTTAAAACTGCGTAGCGGTCAGGTTGCAATCTCCTTCGGATAACACAAATAATATTTTATTACGGGCGCTGACAGCACCGAAATATTCAACTGGTCTGACGCTTTCGCTATGTCTTTCAGGCTACCGTCTTTGTACAAAATATTAATGCTGCTTTTTCCCGGGTCGTAAGCATAGTTGCTGGTACTGGAAGCGAAGACAAAATATTCCGTTTCCTTCATGCTCTGCAGTCCATATTTGGCTTTCACTTCCTTCATTATCCGCTCCACCCTGCCGGAAGAAAACGGCTCGTTCCTCATTTCTATTTTCAGCAGCCGCCTCTCAATCAGCTTTCTGCAAAGTATTGACAGTATCTTGTCATCATGATGCATCCAGCTTTTCACGGCTGACATTACATCCGTATCATCCAGCGCAGCAAAATTTTCCAGCGGCTTCTCGCTGTCGGCAAACATTTTTCGGGTGACGTTTTTATTCAGAAAATATTCTAACGGCTGGGTAGCAGCAACCGATATTCCCATTTCACACAGTTCCTTCGCCCGCCTGAGGATATTCACCAGCAACTGCTCGGCAACCAGAACGGTCTTATGCAGATATACCTGCCAGTACATCAGCCTGCGCGCCACCAAAAACTTTTCAACCGAATAAATCCCTTTCTCTTCCACGACAATTTGGTCGTTTTTCACTTCGAGCATGGCGATAATGCGGTCGTGGCTAATCACGCCTTCCTGTACTCCGGTGAAAAAACTGTCACGGGTGAGATAATCGAGGCGGTCAACATCCAACTGGCTGGAGATGAGCTGATGCAGAAAGCGTTTTTTGTAGTTGTCCTGGAAAATCGCAATGGCAAGTGAAAGCCTGTCCTTATACATCCGGTTCAGCCTGTTCATAAACATTTCCGACAGAAACTCGTGTGAGACACCCGGAATCAGGCAATTCTCCAGCGTATGCGAGTAGGGTCCGTGCCCGATGTCGTGCAAGAGTATTCCGATGCAAACGGCTTCCGCTTCCTTGTCCGAAATCTTATGCCCCTTGGAGCGCAAAACATCCACCGCCAATCCCATGAGGTGCAGCGCGCCAAGCGCATGATGGAAGCGGGTATGGTTGGCACCGGCATACACGTAATTCGTCAAGCCAAGCTGGGTGATTCTTCTTAACCGCTGGAAATAGGGATGCTCGATAAGCTCAAAAATCAACTCATACGGTATGGTGATAAAGCCGTAAACAGGGTCGTTGAATATCTTGTGTTTGTTGAGAAACGACAGGGCGTAAAGTTTAAAGATTGAAGATTAAATTTTGAAGTTTGCGCAGGGGAAAGGCTAAATTTGAAGTTCAAAAATAAATAATCGTTGAACACCATTAACATCCTGTGGGCTGATGATGAGATTGACCTGTTGAAGCCGCAGATACTGTTCCTGGAGCAGAAGGGCTACCACGTGATTCCCGTTACCAACGGGCAGGATGCTATTGACACGTGCAGGAAAAACAACATTGACATCGTTTTCCTCGATGAACACATGCCGGGCATATCCGGGCTGGAAGCGCTCGCGCAAATCAAAGCCATCAACGCCAGCCTGCCGGTAGTGATGATTACCAAGAACGAAGAGGAGAACATCATGGAGGAAGCGATTGGCGGGCAAATCGCTGATTACCTCATCAAGCCGGTGAAGCCCAACCAGATTCTGCTTACCCTGAAAAAAATCATTGAAAACAAAAAGCTCGTCAGCGAAAAAACCACTTCAGATTATCAGCGCGAGTTCCAGCAGATTTTCTCCACCATCCAAACCACGCAGAATCATAAAGACTGGGTGGAATTGTACAAAAAACTCGTGTATTGGGAGCTGAACCTTGAAAAATCAGAGTCAGGCGGAATGCAGGAGGTGCTTGCCATGCAGAAGAAAGAAGCCAACGTGGAGTTCAACAAGTTCATCATCAAGAATTATCTGAAGTGGCTCGATGCCGAAGGGGAAACCGTGCCCGTGATGTCACACACCCTGATGGAAAAAAACGTGTTTCCGGTGATGAAAAAAGACATTCCCACATTCCTGGTGCTGATTGACAATCTGCGCTATGACCAGTGGAAAACCATCCAGCCTGTGATTGCGGAAACTTTCAGAATGGAAGGAGAGGATTTGTTCTACAGTATCCTTCCCACTGCCACGCAATACAGCCGCAATGCGATTTTTTCCGGATTGCTGCCCTCAGAAATCGCTGAAGAATATCCTGACATCTGGAAAAATGACGAAGAGGAAGGCGGGAAAAACCTGCATGAAGAGCAGCTTTTCAAAAACCTGCTGAAGAGAACTTTCCGTGATGAGGTAAAATCAGCCTATATCAAAATCACCAACCACCAGGATGGAAAAAGCCTGGAAAACAATATCCTGAATTATCTCAGCAATAATATTATTGCCATCGTTTACAACTTCGTTGACATGCTCTCCCATGCCCGCACGGAGATGGAGGTGCTGAAAGAGCTTGCCAGTGATGAAGCTGCCTACCGCTCGCTCACCCTGTCATGGTTTGACCATTCCCCCTTGCACAATGCCCTCAAGAAGCTGGCTGAAAAAAACGTGCGCGTGATTTTCACCACTGACCACGGCTCCATCCGCGTAACGGAGCCGAGCAAGTGCATAGCTGACCGCACCACCACCACTAACATCCGCTACAAAACCGGAAAGAATCTGAACTTTGAAGCGAAGGACGTCTTTGAAATAAAAAATCCGCATGATGCCTTCCTCCCGAAATCTTTCGTCAGCTCCTCCTACATTTTTGCGAAAGAAGATAAGTTCTTCGTTTATCCCAACAACTATAATCATTTTGTAAACTACTTCCGCAACACCTTCCAGCATGGCGGCATTTCCCTGGAAGAGATGATTGTGCCGTTTGCAGTGTATTCGTCAAGATAAGAGCTAGTTGAAAGCGCGAGTTAATAAGTGGAAACTGTTTGCCCGCTTATCCGGCTTCAATCCGCTGGCGGTAGTGTGCATAGCGCTCCAAAACCTGCTTTACGTAGGTTACCGCTGCGGTACCGCGGCAGTAGCCGCTTGTTGCAGCCGCATCGTTGTAGTATTTGGGCTGTGATTTTTTTACAAGATACACCGCTACGTTCCCTTCCCACCGGAAGGGGTCGGCTCCATACTTCTCCGCCAGCCGCATAGCATCACGCACGTGCCCTTCGCCCACATTGTAGGAAGCTAGCACAAATTTCATCCGTTCCGCGCTGTCGGGGATATCCTTCCAGTGAGTTTCAAGATATTGCAGGTATGCCGTTCCCGCCATTACGTTCTGTTCAGGATTACTGAGGTCAAGCGCTCCGAAACGCAGCCCCGTGGTGGTCACCAATTGCATCAAGCCTTCCGCTCCCGCCCACGAGCATGAGGCGGCATCAAACTGCGATTCCTCATAAATCAGCGCTGCAAGAAGCCGCCAATCCCACCCGATGCGTCTGGCATA
>DATLYB010000324.1:0-6779 GCA_035575215.1 Chitinophagales bacterium | reverse complement strand
ATCTGGTGAATAAGGGAATTCACTTGGACAAAAAAGAGGTATGCTCACAGCCGCTGGAACTCAAATTTCGGGTAGCCTTTTTCTCCGGTGCTGCTGTAAAAATCAACGAAATGAAGCTTGTACAAATAACCGTCCGTGTCTCTGACGATATAATTCCTGCTGCTCAGCACCGTGTAGCTGACCTGGTTGAAATTGAAGAACTTCCAATCATAGCCTATCACGTCAATATCCTGTTCATTCAGCGCTACATTCAGGGCATCTTCCAGCGTAATATCATGGAACGGCTTGGATGAAAATTCGGCTGCCGCCACGTTATAATGGTTTTGCAGCACACCGGTGACGATATATGGAATTAGCGTGTCAGGTTGCGGGATATTATCAGGCGACTCGCTGAAAATGTGGGTATATTGGGTAAAAACCAAATCCCACTTATTTTTTTCGGGAGCTATGTTTTTTCTTTCTCCTCCGTTGTCAAAAGAGAAATACATAAAGCTGTAATCATTGTCTTTCTTGATTAGAAATGTATCCTCCCCGCTGCCATCAAGATTCGCCCAGCGAAACGTATACTGATTTTCTTTCAGGCTCTCGAAAACAATTTTTTTGTATCCGTAGCCGGTTCCTGTTGCGTCTTTCCCCCTGTCAATGATGTAAACCTTGTTGTATGAATTCACGTTGCCGTCAGTATAATCGCCCCATTCGCCAATGGCGGTGGAATCAAGATTACCGGAAGCCGCATCCCATTTCCAAACCGCACCTTCAATGCCGGTGATTGTTCCGAAATCGGTTGTTTCGGTGTTCCATGCAAACATCAACTTTGAGGAGTTGAGAATAATATGGTATCCCTCCAGTCCGCATTCAAACCCGAGGTCCCAATCTTTCTTGTAGTTTGAACTTACAATTTGATTGGTTTCCAAATCAAAAAAGAACTGTTTTTCATAATTGTTCCCCATCGGGATTTGAGCCGTTTCCACATTGCCTTGAAAATCGGGAGGAGTGACGGGGTCTTCTTCTTTCAAACAAGCAGGAAACAACATCATTGAGAAAAAGGCGAAAAGGAGTGCTTGTAACCTGCAGTTTGAAATCTGATGCATTTTTATTTCTTTATGTCAAACACAAATTTCAAAGAGGCAAACAGCGACCGCCCCCAGGCGATGGATATGTAATCTTCGGAAGCACTGTGGATGCCGCTTCCGCCTGTAGAACTTACATTGTTTACGTCAAGAATATTCTTCACTCCGAAGGTGAGGCTGATGCGGTTTTCCCAGAATTTTCGGTTCAGGCTGCAATCGAGGAAATGATAAGGTGCAATGGTCTGCGTCAGCAGCTCATCGGTGTCGCCTTGGGTAAACGTCACTTGTTCTCCGTTGAATTTATAAAAAACAGAAACTGTGATTTTGGCTTTCGGAATCAGATAGCATCCCTGCACCAATAATTCGGGACTCCATTTGAAGTCTTTTTCTGTGTTGATTCTATTTCCTGTGAACCCTCCGTTTGCCTCCAGCATGAGTTCTTTAAACCGGTACCCGACTTGAAGATTGCCACCGATGGTTTGGTATCTGTCAATGTTGACGTACCTGTATTCGGTTCCGTAAACCTGAACCAGCAAGATGCGGTCGTCAATGTCATTGAAAAAAAATGAAGGTTGAAATGAGATGCGATGATTGCCCTCGTTCCGCAGGTAATCCATGCTGAAGGCAATACTGTTTGAGCTTTCGGCTTTCAGGTCGCTGCTTCCGTGAATGTTGTGAACGGCATCAACAAAATCAAGGTACAGCTCCTTCAGCGAAGGAGCCCTGAAACCGCGCGCGTAGGAAGTCCGGATTACAAGTTCATCCATCGGAGTCCATTTGATGTTGAAGGCGGGGGTAAGAGGCGGTGTATAGTCAGTGTTATATGACCAGCGGATACCTGCCTGAAGGGCAAGTTCGCTCACCGGTTTGATGTTGAAGCTGGCGAAAAACGCATAGTCGGCAATCGTCTGGCTGCTGTGTTTAATCTTTCTGCCTTTCGCCTGATCGATATTGATATCATAACCTGTTTGGTAGTTAAATAATTTGAAAGGTTTGTTCCTGCTGATGTAGCCGCGTATGAACCAGGAATAAAAACGTGCAGTATCCTGGTCAGTGGGGTTAGGGGTTATCGTACTTTCCAGCGTCACAAGGTCTTTGTAATAGGTGTTTTTTATTTTGGAATAATAAGAGTATGCCGCCAGTTGTTCCAGATAGTGGTTTTCCAGAATCTCTCCGTTCACCGAAGCCGCACCGCTGTATCGCTGGGTATAATAATAATCATCGAAAGCAGTGATGTTATAGGGAGCGCGTGGCATGCCGCGGTTCGTGATTTTCTCATAAAACGCATCGCTTTTAGCGGTGAAACGGAGACGCTTGAATCCAAAGCGGTATTTCAGCATTCCGAAATACTGCTCCCTGGGCTTCCATTCCTTAAAACGCGAGGTATCCACAGCGGAGTAACCGTCAAAGAAATTTCTTCCGCCCGATAAATCCACCGAATGATTTTTCTTTCCGAAGCCAATTCCGGCATCTGCATTGTAAACACCCGCAGTTTCATAATAGCCGTTCATCCGGGCACTCCAGCCCTCATACTGTTCATGGTTAGTGATGATGTTGAGCACTCCGCCCAATGCATGGGTACCGTATTGAACCGATACCGGACCTTTGATGATTTCAATTCTTCTGGTATTGTTCAGGTTCAACTGACTCAGGTCAATGTTTCCGTTTTCCCTGCCAATCACCGGAATACCATCTACTAAAATCTTTATCTGCTCGCCCCCCAGCCCCTGCATGGTCATCGTGCTGCCGAGAATGTTATCCTGCGTGATGCGGATGTTGGATTCCTGCGTCAGAACTTCCCGCACACTGGTTGCGCCCCTTTGCTCTATGGTTTCTTTCTTAATCACTTCCACCGGAAAGACTGAATTACGGAGGTCGTCCGGTGTATATTGCGCGGTAATCACCACCCCCTCAATCGGCAGGCTGAGCGGCTTCAGGTAATAGGTTTTTGATTGATTTCCCGGCAATGTATCGGTAAGTTCTTCAAATCCGAGATGAGATATTTTTACCGCTGCATCACCTGATAAGGGTACAGCTGCCGTGCCATCTGCTGCGGTGAGCACCGTACGTTTTTCTTTTTTTTCTCCGGAATCATTCAATTCGATAAAAACCACATACGCCTGCTCCAGGGGTGAATTGTCTTTGCTGCTGAGAACGGTGATGGTGCGTGGTTGGGCGAAGAGGAAATGGATTCCGGCAATAAAGAAAGCAAAACAAGCTATGCAGTTTCTTGCAATCATGGATATTTTTCTTCCCTGCGAATCATCAGGTTTTGTTTATCGGGGAGCAGGAGATTCCGGAACATTCCCGCGGGCATCTCTTTCGCAAGCGGCATATAAGTCAGCAACTTGCAGAATTGGTTCACTCGTTCTTCACCAGTTTGAATGTAAGTTGAGAAGCGCCATCATTCACTGAAAGCAGATAAAAACCCTGAGCAAAATCCGCAGTGTTCAAAGTGAAGGCATTCAATCCTGAGCGGGCTTTGAGGCGGCTGTCGAAATGAATTTTCCCTGACAAATCAAGAATCCTAATCGTCATGTCTGACTCTTGCCGCAAAACGAATAATGCCTGAACCTGATCCGAAGCTGGATTAGGATAAACGGTAAGTGCCCGAATGGAAGCATCAGCAACTGCGGTGGAAGCCTGCTCCAATTGTGTTTTATTGAAAAACACCTTGCCGGTTCCCTGTCCCCCGAATCCCGTGAACACCAGTTTGTAGATGTAGCCGTCCTGTGCCGACACGAAATAAGCCAGCGAATCAATCAGTTCCCACTGAAACGTGCCTTGGTTGAAGTTTTTCCAGTCGCTGCCGATAACAGAGATATTTTCTTCAAAGGGATAAGCCGAATAATCATTGATGCTGACATCCACTCCCCGCGCTTCCGCAACGGTAACGGCTGGATGGGAAAGCACGCCCATCACAGTATAATACTGAGCCGGCTGCGGAGGAAGAGTGATGTATGATTGATAGCGCCTCAGCACCAAATCCCAATCCGTTTTTGCAGGCTCGATATCTTTCACTGCGGCTGAATCAATGGCATAGTAAATAAATTCTTTGGTGGGATAAGCCGTCTTGGCGATAGTAACAAGTTGTTCACCTGTATTGTCAAGATTGCCGACAGCTATTTCATAATAAGCGTTCGTGCCGTCATAAACCAGCCGCTTAATCCAGATTTTTTTGTAGTTCCCGCTGATTGTTTTGATAACGAAGATTCTGTATCCGGTAAGATTACCGCCTCCTGTGTAAATACCCCACCCATAATCAGGATGCACGCCAGCCAGAGCGCTGAAAGCGCCAATTTCCCACGTTGTGTCTGAGTTGTAAAGCGGAGTCATGCCCGTGGTATCTATTGCCATCCAATTAGTGGTGTCGTCATTTTGAAGGCGGTAGAGCATCACCCCAGCCCCGTCATTCACCCGGATGGATGATGACATCAGGTTATTCCAAATTTGCAAATCCCAGTCTTTAGCGTTTACGTTGGCAGTTTCCCCCACTGCCAGGCTGTAGAATGACATGCTTGCATACCCGCCTCCCAGCGAAACGCTGTCGCTGACAGGAGTCTGGGCATTAAGAAGATTGAACGAAAAAATCAAGGTGCAGAAGGCGAGTCTATTCATTGTTTAATCATTTTATCGGTGGAATCAGAATAATAACAATAACTGAAATCAGTGTTCATTTTTTCGGTTGCAATTTTAGCTGAAATCAGCCTCGAAAGGAACGATGCCATTTATTATTGACAGAATTATTACAAACTGCCTCTGCGTACCACCGGCAACAATCGTAGCTGACCGGATACGTTTTTTTTCAGCCTCTCCCGCTAACTTCGGAACTTCATTCAGCGATGCGCAAAGTCATCCGTATAGCTCTGGTCATTATCGTTATTCTGCTGCTTGGGATAGTTGCCTGCAATTTAGCAGTGACAAGGCGCTCGGCTGCCCACATCTATTCCAGCCTCGATGCGCTTCCAAAAAACAAGGTGGGCTTGGTGCTAGGAACGAGCAAGTACCTGCGTGATGGCAGCGAAAATCTTTTTTTCAAATACCGCCTGCAGGCTGCAGCCGATTTATATATTGCCGGCAAGATTGAGCACATCATCGTAAGCGGTGACAACCGCATGGAAAGCTATAACGAGCCACGCGTGATGAAGCGTGAACTGGTGAAATTGGGGGTCCCTCCCGAAAAGGTGCACTTTGACTTTGCCGGTTTCAGAACCCTTGACTCGGTGATTCGCTGCAAGGAGGTGTTCGGGCAAAATCAGTTCACAGTCATCTCGCAGAAGTTTCATAACGAGCGCGCGTTGTTTATTGCCCGCAGGCGCGGTATTGATGCCATTGCTTTCAACGCCCGGGATGTTGACCCCGAAACCGGATTAAAAACCCGTTTGCGTGAAATACTCGCCCGCGTGATGGTAGTGTTTGATTTGTACGTGCTCAACACGCAGCCGAAATTTCTGGGTGAGAAGATTGAGATACAATAATGTGAGTTATGGATTACAAAAAGGGCAACAATCTTAAAAGCTAAACTCGGAAATGTCCAAGCCCAAGCTTGCCAAGTTTGCTGAGCTGAAAACGTTCCCCAACGTGCTTCAGAATTTCTCATTCCGCAACCCTTCCCTTACCGGATGCAAGGGAGAAAAAAAAGATTTAAAGGGAAAATGGAACAGCAATTTTTTTGGAAACGAAAATCCCATCGTGCTGGAATTGGGATGTGGCAAGGGGGATTATACCGTTGAGCTGGCAGCTCATGAAGCCGCAAAAAATTTTATCGGAGTGGATTTGAAAGGGAGCCGCATCTGGACCGGGGCAAAGCGCGCCCTGGAACTGAAACTGCCCAATGCCGCTTTCGTGCGCACACGCATTGAAATGCTGCCCCATTTTTTTGCCCCCAGCGAAGTAAGCGAAATCTGGCTCACCTTTCCCGACCCGTATCCCAAGCGCTCCAAGGCGAACAAACGGCTTATATCTCCTTTTTTTCTGGAGAAATACCGCCAATTCTGCCGCCCAGGAGCGGTCATTCATTTGAAAACGGATGAGCCGGCATTGTTTCACTATGCCGTACAGGCGGCATCACTGGCGCCCTGTAAAATCCTGACCATGATAGAAGATATCTACCGCAATGGACCGCCAGCCGGTGAACTCGCCATCCAGACGTATTACGAGAAAATGCATCTTGAAGAGGGCAGGACCATCCGGTATCTGAAGTTTTTGCTTCACTGAGGTTTCGCTACAACCGTAAACATAACTACCCGACATAAAGCATTTCACGCAGCGTTCATTCCGGCAACTCGTAACTTCGTTTTAAATGTCCGCAGCAGCACAATCGCTTAAAATCCGCTCCAAGCTTCCCGACACGCCCACCACCATTTTCACGCGCATGACGCAGCTTGCCCAAGAGTGCGGGGCGCTCAACCTTTCGCAGGGATTTCCTGATTTTCATTGCTCAGAAAAACTGGTGCAGTTGGTGCATTATTACATGCAAAGAGGTGACAATCAATACGCACCCATGCAGGGAATGATGCCGTTAAGAGAGCGCATTGCGGAGAAAGTACAGGAGCAATACGGTAGAAACTATGACCCGGTGAGCGAAATCACGATTACAGCGGGTGGCACACAGGCGATTTATGTCGCCATTACCGCCATGGTGAATCCAGGTGATGAGGTAGTGCTGTTCGCCCCTGCCTATGATTCTTATGAGCCTGCCGTGAAGCT
>DATLYB010000323.1:0-10789 GCA_035575215.1 Chitinophagales bacterium | reverse complement strand
GTACAGCGTAACCAAGGTGCCGGAAGGACTTGTTAACGTGATGGTAATGTCTCCAATGAATGTATGCGAGATATTCACCAGCACATCGAGGTCGCTGATTTCACCGGGTAGTCCCGTAAGCTCGATGCTGTTTTCCACCGGGGGAACAGTGTCGGAAATCAGCTCATTCACTTCCGAGCAAATGCCGCCAATTGGGTTGCAGGAAATGCTTAAGTCAAAGCTGCCGGTTTGATTATTGAAGCCGTTCACTAAAATAAAATACGTTGTTCCCAATTGAGAAGAAAATGACACCTCCGAATGAGTGGGCGAAGAGCTGCACGTGCCGACTATATCATCATTGCCGCCAATGCAAATGAAGTCGCCACAGGAGCCGGCATATACGTTTAATCTGGTATCATAAATAGTGTTGTCGCTGCAGGTGGAAATTGTGATGTCATCCCCGGTGCCGGTAAAGAAGTACCACACACCCGGAGCGTCAGGCGTGGTGCCGCAGGCGAAGGCAATGCCATCGGCAGTGGCGCCCACCGTGGTGCCGCTTACCGTTTGGTCGCAGAAAATTTCTTCTGCGTTAGCGCAGTCATCATTAGCGGGCGATTCGCAGGTGAGGCTGATTTCGAAGTCTCCCGTCTCGGTGCCGAAACCATGAACATAAATAAGGTAATTGGTTCCGGGCGTTGAATTGAATGTCACCTGCGACTGAAGTCCGCAGAAATCGTCATTAGCCAGCACACAGCTAAACGTCTGGCATGTGCCGGATACTACCGTCAGCTTGGAATCATAAGTTGTTCCTGGATGACATAAAGAAACCGTAACGGTGGCACCCGTTCCTGTAAAAGAATACCATACGCCCGGTGCCGATGCAGAAATCGGATTGTTATTTATATCATTACAAAACCCCACTGCATCTACAGTTGCGTTAGTAGTGGTTCCCAACAACGTATCACCGCATTGCATGGCAATGGCATTTGCGCAATCATCATTGGACGGCACGCCCTGTTCAACTGTAATACTACCGTTAACAAATGATGCAGTAACCTCTGCAAATGTGTTATCCAGAAATTCAGGAACCGTAACTGAGCCAGTAAAGCTCACATCCGTTTGCTGACCCGCAGTGCCCACCACGGTAAACACAAGAGTAAAAATGGGGCTTCCGTTCGTTCGCGTTACACCGGCAAAGCTTGCATCATCCCACGAATAGGTGATTATCCCTGAATTTGCCTGAGATATGTCAAAGCTAAAAAAAGTGAGACCGGGAAGATTGTAACCCACAACCGTGTCGAATTCGGCAATCAAGGGGTCGAACTCTATAGTGCCCTGGGCAGTAATCAGATTGACGAAATCTGTCACTGTAACAGGTACGTTTACCTGCGAACCCGGTGTGCCTGAAACATCGGGCATGGATAGGGTCAATGCCTGACCGGTGACTGATGAAAATAACAATAAAAGAGTAAGTGAGAATGCAGAAAACCCCTGCCTGAGACTTGCTGATTGGAACATGGTAGTAAGGTTTATGAATAAAAAAATTGCAAGCCTTCCCCTGAAAAGCCCGCTCCAATGTATGGAATTTTAGGAAGAAATCAAGGCAATAGGAGCAAATATTTTTAGCGTATGCCTGTTACAGATTGCATTTGCATGATTACAGACAGAAGAAACGGACCGCATCCGTACTTTGAAGAAGCAGTGTATAGTTCCGCGTAAAACAGGAACTGCAAAACCCAACTCCCTATCTCACCATCACCCTTTTGATGAATGGCGCTTCCTCTCCGGTGATGCGGAAGAGATAGATGCCGCCTGAGAGTGCGGGAAGGATAAAGGTTTCTTTGTTAGCGCCTGCGGTGAATGTTTTTTCAGCGCTGAAAATCCTCTTTCCGGTGTTATCAAGCAGTTCGATGGCGCCCCGGAAGGTTTCAGCGGCTGCCACCTCCAGCGTCAGCACCGCGCCATGCGTCAGCGGGTTGGGATAGATGCGTGTGTCAGCTGCCTGCAAGGCGCTGATACCGGTAAAGAAGAATGATTTCGTCACCGAGCAACCGTGGCTATCCGTGACGGTAAGGGAGTATTCACCCGCGCCCGCAACGGTATTCTGCGGTACGGTGATGCCGTTTGACCATTGGTAGTTATAGGGCGGTGTTCCCCCGGTGACGATGGCGCTCAGCACATTGCTGCTCTGAACGATATTAGCATCAAGCGGCTCCGGCTCTGCGATATCAAATGAGAGAATCAGCGAGTCGGTGCCTGAGTCGGTGATGGTGAGGCTATAGCTGCCTTCATTCAGGTTGGTGAGGCTTTGTCCGCTGCTGCCTGTTGACCACGTGAAGGTATAAGGTCCGGTTCCGCCCGATGCGCCCACCTGAATGGAGCCGTCTGTTTCGCCCGGACAGGTAATGCCGGAAATCGAATAGTTGGGAATGATGGACGTGGCTGCACGCGTGGTGAAATTTGAATAGGGCGTGTACTCCGCGCATGTATAGCCCTGGTTGAACGGACGCACCCGCCAGCGGTAGTTATATCCAGCCTCCAGGTTGGTAAGCACGATGGTGGTGTCGCGCATAAAGGTGTCCACATTGAAAAACGTGCCGTTGAAATAGCGCGTTACCTGCAGGTGGTAATGCGTGGCATTCATTGCCCTCATCCATTTCAGCTGCACATAATTTGCCGGCAGGGGAAAGCCGCTGTTGTTGGGGGGAAACACAATCCGGGTGGCGCTCACCGTGTCGTTGACGGGCGCTGGATGATTCAGCAGCGAAGCGCGTGAATCAAGCAGATAAGAGCGCATCGCCTCAATCTGTTCGGGGCTGAATTTATTCTGGCAGGCATCGTTGGCATACGACATATAGAGGGAGCCGTCAACATTATAAGGGTCGCCATTGTAATCGAGCTTGGTGTCGTTATAGGGACAGCTCCAGCGGTCAGAGATAAAATCAGCGGGGGTGTCGCAAAAGCCGTCCCCGGCAGTGGCGCAGTTAGAGCCGTCCACACGCTCATCATCCCATTCGGCAGGCTCGGTGCGCGCCCTGCCTTCCCAGCCGCTGAAGGTGTGCGGCAGCGAGAAGTAGTGTCCCAGCTCATGCGCTACGGTGCTGTTGTTGGGACCTGCGCATGATTTTGCCACTGCAATAAAATCACCCCAATACTGGAAATAGCCGCAGTTGCCCGCGGGGTCCTGCACGAAATAGATGTTAGCCGTGTTGCGCACGTTGTTCTGGTTGATGGTGGACGTGATGCTGAAGCCGCTTCCATGTTCGTAGAGCGATGATTTGTTGATATAGTTTACATCATCATACAAGTAGAAATGAAATCCCACCGGAAGATAATCTTCATTCAGCTTGCAGAGGGCATCCAGCAGGTTGGAGAGTTTATAGTAGCCACCGCCCTGGTCGTTGCCTACGATGTGAGCCGTCAGCGGGATGTTGTAAACTGACTCATCGGCTTGCATGCGGGCGGAGGCATGGCGCTGATGGTTTTTCAGCCAGGCGGTCATTTCGTGGGGCATCGTGGTGCCGCAGTAATTGGGTTGAGTGATGGCGCTGAGTGAAATCATGCTGCACCACGCCATCACAAAGGCTCTTTTCATAACCGTTTGTTTTCAGGAAAAAGGGAAAGCAAATATAAGGCTTAAAAGAATGTGCTGATGTTGCGGATGAGCTCATGAATTTCCAAACCGAACAAAAGAAAATTTCAAACTGTTGATAGATATGTCCCTTACGCGTTCCTTGAATTAAAATTCTCAGCTATGAAAAAATCCATGATAGCAGCGGGTGCCGCAATTATGATAATTGCCGCCTGTTATTCCCTCCCCGGCTGTGAGCAGCCGGGTCAATCCACATCCCTGTCACCGCAAGCCCTCATGCTGAGGGGAGAATATCTTGTAGCCGCCTTAGGCTGCAACGACTGTCATTCTCCGAAGAAAAAAATCAATGCAGACGGAACCTACGAGCTTGATTCCGCCAGGCTGCTGTCCGGTCATCCGGCTGATGCACCGTTTCCCGCCTTTGACACCAGCCTGACGCAGCCGGGAAAATTCATCCTCACATCCCAGCAGCGAACGATGTTCGCAGGACCGTGGGGCATCTCGTTCAGCGCCAACATCACCTCCGATGAAACGGGAATAGGCACCTGGACAGAAGAGCAGTTTTTTACAGCAATCCGCAAAGGCAAATACAAAGGGCTGGAAGGCAGCCGCTCGCTGCTGCCCATGATGCCCTGGCAGTATTTTTCAAAATTAGACGACACTGACCTGCGGGCAATTTTCGCTTATCTGAAATCAACCCAACCGGTCAGCAATGTGGCACCCTCGCCCGTGCTGGCTCATCAAACCGCTGCACCATGATAGGAGAAAGAACTTTTTATGCAACAGCCTTTTGTCACTTAAATCAATTCTCATGAAAGTAAAAGACATCTTATTACGGAAGGGAAAAGTCGTCCACACCATACCTCCCGGCATCACCGTGTTTGAGGCGCTGAAGCTGATGGCTGAAAAAAATATCGGGGCGCTGCCTGTAATACAAGGCAATGAATTGGTGGGCATTTTCACCGAGAGGGATTATGCAAGAAAGGTAATTCTGAAAGGAAAATTCTCCAAAGACATCCTTGTGGGTGATGTGATGCAACCGCATCCCATCACCGTTACGGAGGAGGAAGACATCCGCGCGTGCATGAGCCTGATGACGGATAAATTTGTACGTCATTTGCCGGTGATGAGCGAGGGCAAACTGGCGGGGATTGTTTCCATCGGTGACATCGTGAAGTCCATCATCACCGAACAGGAATTTATAATCGAAAACCTGAGCAACTATATTTCAGGCGGAAGAGGAACTGTTTAGTTAATTTTAAAGCGAAACTCCGCGAACATGGATATGCCGGTTAAAATCAAAGCGTATGATACGCTCACTGAAGCAATTAATGACTTGAAGAGGCAGGGTTATACCGCCAATTTCAATTTAAAAGACACATGTCTTGAATGCCTGGAGAATGGCTTGTATCTGAACCCCGATGAATTTGTCATAGATGAAACCTACCGCTTCGAGGGAGAAACCGATCCGGGGGATGAAGTTATCCTTTACGCAATTTCATCGAGGCATCACAACCTCAAAGGCATTTTGGTAAATGCTTTTGGCGCCTATTCTGACCCGGTTTCATCGGAGATGGTTGAAAAGCTGAGATACAAGGGATAAGAGCGGTCCGATTACCGGACCCTTTAATTCCCGAAGAGAGAATTTTTTTTACCATTATGAAAACAACGATGTGGATAACCGGGTTGCTGAATTTGTATTCCTGACGGTAACCTTGTATTGGATTTTGGCATGATTTTAATTGCCATCGGAGTAAAATAAATAAACAACAGCCATGAAAACAATCAAAAATCTTCCATCTCTCATCTTAGGCATGTGGCTTTTCGCAGCGGTTGCTTTAACCGGATTGTCCGGTTGCAACGAGGCAGAAAGAAAAGCGCTGAAGGCGGAAAATGAACAGTTGAAAAACCAACTTGCACAAACCGAGACTACAGTTAACGACCTGCTTCAAACATTTAATGAGGTGGAAAACAACCTCACCTCCATCAAGGAAAAGGAAGGCATGATAAGCATGGAATCGGAAAATGCAGAAATGACTGCCGACCGCAAAAGCAGGATTTTAAGCGATATACAGGCTATCAACACGCTGATGGATGAAAACCGGAAGAAAATTTCCGGATTGCAGGAGCAGTTGAGCAAATCCGGTTTGAAAATCGCCAACTTTGAAAAGAAAATGAAAACACTGCTGGCGCAGTTGGATGAAAAGGAGAAGGATATAGCTAAACTGAAGGATGAGCTGACCACAAAAGATTTTCAAATCGCCAGCCTGAACAGCAGGGTGGATACCCTCGCCACCCAGGTCGAGGAGCAGGCATCACAAATCATAGCCCAGACAGCCCGGATTACCGATATGGATAAGCAGCTTAACACCTACTACTTCACCGAAGGCACTTATCAGGAACTGAAGGAAAAAGGCGTCATTGAAAAAGAAGGATGGACACCCTGGACGGGCAAAATAATCGAAGTGAATGAAAACGCAGGGAAAGAAAATTTCACCGAGATTGACAAACGGGAAACAAAATCCATCCCTATCAACGCCAGGAAAGCCGTGATTATCAGCGAGCATCCCGAAGGCACCTATGAATTTGAGAAAAATGAGGAGGGCTTGATTGCCAGCCTTGAGATTACCAATCCTGATGAGTTCTGGAGGATGTCACGCTACCTGGTGGTAGAAGTGAAATAAAAGCTGTTCTTAACCGGGTACAAGTAAATAGGCAAAGGGCATGCGGATGCCCTTTGCCTATTTTCATTTCCGGGTTTTTATTATTCTGTTGTTTGCATTTTACCGAGCCGACAGATATTCAGCAATGCCGCTGTGGGAGGCAACCAGCCCTTCCTTGCCTTCATCCCAATTAGCAGGACATACCTCACCATTTTCCTCGTTAAACTGAAGAGCCTTCACCATCCTTAGCGCTTCATCTATATTTCTGCCCAGCGGCATGTCATTGACTAATTCATGCCGCACCACGCCATGCTTATCAATCAAAAACAAACCCCGGTAAGCCTGCGGAATGCCATGAAACACGGCATTGCCTTCATCATCGGTGTCATATTCACCGGCAAGCACGCCATAGTTCATCGCAATGGTCTTGGATAAATCGGCAACCAGCGGGAAAGTGACGCCTTCGATGCCTCCCCGGTTTCTTGGTGTTTGCAGCCACGCCCAATGGGAATGATGCGAATCAACCGAGCATCCTACCACCTTGGTGTTCAGTTTTTCAAAATCATTGAGCCTTTCCTGAAAGGCAAGGATTTCCGTAGGACAAACGAAGGTGAAGTCCAACGGATAAAAGAAGAAAACCACATAGTGTTTTCCCTTGTACTGTTCCAGAGAAAAATTCTGTACAAACTCTCCACCGTTTACAACGGCAGTCGCTTTGAATGCAGGCGCTTTTTTTCCAACTAATGCCATAGTGCTTTAAAAATTTTTGGGTTAAGAAATAATGCGTGACCAACCTGACTCTTTTGATGCAGGCTTGCTCACACGCGGGGCAAAATTAAAGAAAGCAGCGGAGTTACGGGCTATAATTAATTTAGCGCCTTCATCCAGTAATCCGATGCACCGAAGGGAAATGCTCAAGAACACAGCGCTCAGCGCTGGACTCCTTGTAACTCCGCGGCAATTACGAAATTTCAGGATGCCCGGAGATTTCACCAAAGCCGATTTCGGCAGCAATTTCAAATGGGGTGTTGCCACTGCAGCCTATCAAATCGAAGGCGCCTGGAATGAGGATGGGAAAGGACCTTCGATTTGGGACACGTTTTCGCAGAATCCTAAAAACATCAAGACAAAAGAAAATGGCAACATTGCCTGCGATTTCTACCACCGCTATGAATCAGATATCAGCCTGATTAAGCAGTTGAACATGGATGTCTTCCGCTTCTCCCTTTCATGGTCGCGGTTATTGCCGGAAGGCACAGGCAGAGTGAATCCGAAGGGAATCGGGTTTTATCACCAGGTGATTGACCGTTGTCTGGAGGTGGGGGTAGAGCCGTGGATTACCTGCTATCACTGGGATTTGCCGCAGGCTTTGCAAAACAAAGGCGGCTGGACAAACCGCGAATCCGTAAACTGGTTTTCCGAATACGTCAACCTCATCACGCAGAAATATGGCGACCGGGTGAAGAACTGGATGGTGTTCAACGAGCCGATGGCGTTCGTTGGGCTTGGTTATATTCTTGGATTGCATCCGCCCGGCTACCGCAGCATCAAAAAATTCAATGCAGCCGCCCACCACGTTACGCTGAGCCAGGCAGAAGGCGGCAGAATAATACGGGCGAATGTTTCCAACGCGCATATCGGCACCACCTATTCCTGCCTGCACGTGGAACCCAAGAATGAAAAGGAGAAGCACGCAAAAGCCGCCAGGAAATTGGATGCGCTGATGAACAGGCTGTTTATAGAACCCGCGCTGGGCTTGGGCTATCCGATGGGCGATTTGAATTTAATTCACGGAATCGAAAAGCACATGCAGCCGGGTGATGATGAAAAAATGAAGTTCCATTTCGACTTCATCGGCTTGCAGAATTACACGCGCCTCGTTGCACGGCACAGCCTGTGGCCTCCCGTTGTATGGGCGAATGAGGTGAAACCCGCCAAAAGAGGAGTAACCGAGATTACAGAAATGGGCTGGGAAGTGTATCCTGAAGGCATTTACAAAATCCTGAGGCAGTTTGCCGCTTACAAAGGAGTTGACAAAATCATCGTCACCGAAAACGGGGCAGCGTTTCCCGATGTGGTGGAAGGCGAATTTGTACATGACAAGCAACGCGTAAATTTTTTCAAAAACTATTTGGAGAATGTTCTCCGCGCCAAGCAGGATGGCGTAAACGTGCAAGGCTATTTCGTGTGGACACTGATGGACAACTTTGAATGGGCTGAAGGCTATAAGCCCCGTTTCGGTCTGGTGTATGTTGACTATCCCACGCAAAAGAGAATCATCAAAGACTCAGGCTACTGGTGGCAGGAGTTTTTGAAATGAAGCGTTATTTGTTTCAAGCAGGTCTGAACACCATAAAATACAAATTCACATACGGAAGAATGGTTGCCGGAATTCCAAAGAGCATCCATAATCTTCCCAGCCGCCAGAACTCAGGGGGAATATCGCCATCATGCTGAAAATTTTTTGCGAGCCTTGCCTGCTTCACCTGAATTGGAATAAGAAAAGCTGCCCACAAGATGCCGGAGATGCCGAACAGGATGATGCCATGCAATATCCAAGGCACCCGCCAGAACTCTTCATTGAAATTGATAGCCATCGCAATTCCGGTTGCGGCAATGAGCGCTGCTCCCGTTGCCGTGAAAACGAAATCGGTCAGAGTGACCAGGCTTTGAGCAAATGCCACGATGCGCGGGTCGCGTTGGCGGTCAGCCATCACCTTCCATAAAGCCGTGACGGTGATATTCCCGGTAAAAATGATTGCTCCCAGAATATGCAGCATTTTTAATGTGAGGTAATCCATGGCGGGTCAGCGGCTTTGTATGATATTTGAATCTTTGACGAAAAAGAAATGACGCTTTGAAAGTTAGCTTTTTCAATGTTTAAAACTTCTGCTGATTCTTCTATGCTCTTGTTAAACAGTGTGATGTTTTAATCATAAACCATAAACCCTAAATTGGGAAACACAGTATGAGCTACGAAAAATTCAATTCCGTCAGAAAAGCAAGCAGACAGCTTGCGTTGCTGGATGCAGCAATCATCAACAGAATACTGTTTGAATTGGCTGAAGAGGCTGAAAAAGAAACAGCCTTTCTCCTTTCAGAAAATACGAAAGACCTCGGCTTGATGAACCCTGATGACCCGAAGTATGACCGCTTGCTGCTGACGAAAGAAAGAATCAAATCCATTTCCGATGATATCCGGAATGTGGCAAAGCTGGATTATCCGGTAGGAAAAACGCTGCTGGAACGAACCCTGCCCAACGGACTTAGAATAAAAAAAATTACAGTTCCCCTCGGTGTGATTGGAATTATTTATGAATCGCGCCCCAATGTAACTTTTGACGTTTTCACCCTTTGCCTGAAATCAGGGAATGCCTGTATTTTGAAAGGAAGTAAAGACGCACAGCATTCCAATGAGGCAATCGTATCAATCATCCACCGCGTTTTGCAAAGAAACCATGTGAGCGCAGACACAGTTTTTCTTTTGCCACCCGACCGTGAAGCCACCGAAATGATGCTGCATGCAGCCGGCTATGTTGATATCGTGATTCCGCGCGGCAGCCAGAGCCTTATCAACTTCGTGCGTCAAAATGCCAAAATGCCCGTCATTGAAACCGGAGCCGGCATAGTGCACACGTATTTTGATGAAAGCGCTGACCTTAACAAGGGCAAAGCCATTATTGACAATGCAAAGACGCGCAGAGTGAGCGTTTGCAATGCGCTTGACTGCCTTATCATTCATAAAAAAAGACTGGGGGAATTGCCCGCTTTAACCGAGCCTCTGGGGAAAAAAGGCGTTGAAATTTTTGCAGACCAACCGTCTTATCAGGCTTTGGAAGGATATTATCCGGCTGCCCTGCTGCATCATGCCGATGCAACCAGCTTTGGCACCGAATTTCTTTCGCTGAAAATGGCAATCAAAACGGTGGATGCTTTGGATGAAGCGCTCGAGCATATTGAGCGTTACAGTTCGAAGCACAGCGAGGCAATCATTGCAGAAGACAAAGCCGCCATTGACAAGTTTCTGAAAAGCGTGGATGCGGCAGCCGTTTATGCCAATACGTCCACCGCTTTCACTGATGGCGCCCAATTCGGGTTGGGCGCAGAAATTGGCATCAGTACCCAAAAACTTCATGCGCGGGGTCCGATGGCGCTGGAGGAATTGACAAGCTATAAATGGATAATTGTGGGCGAAGGACACGTGCGGGTGCCGTAACCGAACAAGAATCTACGATTTGCAATTGACAGGTTCTGAAATTCAGAAATCAGCAGGCTATTTGGCTTCATAATTTTGAGAAAGAAAAAATCACCGGCTTCCCCATTCCCAAATGCCGTATTGAATTTTCTTGTCGAGCGGATGCCCCGACTGTTTCAAGGCTAAAATAATCTGCCCGCGATGATGTGATTCGTGCGAGATGAGATAGCCGAAAAATGCCGCGGGATGCGGCTTGAAGTTTTTGATTTTTCCTTCCTTGAACCCTTTCTCCAGCAGCGCCTTTACGGCATCCGCGCTTTTTTTCAAGGAATCGGCAAGGAGCTTTTTAGAAAATTTTTC